>CANCVE010000063.1 GCA_947381435.1 Chitinophagaceae bacterium | reverse complement strand
TGCATTACACCTTTGGTGATGGAGAACAAAATCATTTTGTTCCATAGTTTATCAAACTTAAAGAATAGTAGTTGCTCGCTTTTGGGGTTATTAAATTTCTCTTTGTTAATGATGATTGCGGCTAAAGTGGTAATAATAAATACAGCGATTGTAACCCCAATATAAGCACCCTTTTGGGTATATAAATGACTATCTGTACCGAAAGTGATGAAATAACCAACGGCAGCAGGTACGATAATCCAAGTAAGGGTATAAAAAATAGTATCAATACTGAAGTAATAATTTCTAGTTTCATCATCAGTAACCCCTAATGACATAAAGTCTCTATTTGCCCAAAAGAAACCATAAGATGCGCCCATTATCAAACCTGCACCGATTACGCCTGCATTGTCTAAATGCTTTAAAGACATCATAAAAGTCATAGAAACACCACTCAACAGTAATCCCAATGAGTATAGGTAAGTCACTTTTATCTTCCGCAACAAGTACCCATTAATAATAAAACAAACGGGGATACCCGTGTACAAGGCGAACTGATAGTAGAGGTACAGATTAATTTTTTCGTGCTTTTCTATAGCAGTCATAGCAGTAGTAGGATCGGGTGGAGAAACGATGTAAGCACCTACAAACAGTTCGATAACGGGTAATACAAATGCGTATAATAACCCTGCAAAAAGCAAGTAACGCATATTGCGTGGGAAAGACTTAAAGTGGTTTATTTCTGATGACAAGTTCATAATGAGTAATTTCTTAATGGCAAAATGGGGTAGAATTTAACCACAAGGGACACAAGGTTTTTCACAAAGGGCACAAGGTTTTTGTATCACTTTTAGTAAAGTACCTTGTGTACTTTAGGTTTAAGAAATCTTTGTGTTCCTTGTGAAAAATCCTTGTGGGCTTTGTGGTAAAGCACCTGGTGTCTCTTGTGGTTAAATAAAATATTAATAATAAGTAAGCTCTGAGTAGATTTCTTCTAAAGAAACTTCTGCATAGCAAACGGAAGTATCGGCAGCACCATAATACAATTTAACGGTATCGCCTTCTACCAAACAGCCACACAAGAAGATTACAGGCCCATAGAAACCCCACTTCTCGTACGATGCCAATGGTTCCATTACAGGCTTGAATGATTTTCCAATCACCTTAGTTGGATCGTCCTTATCCAACAATAAAGCACCTAAGCAATATCTATCGTTTGCATCGGCAGCATGATAGATTTCTACCCATCCCTTTTCTGTCAAGAATGGAACGGCACTACAACCAATACGACCATTATCCCAATCTGTTTCATTAACAGACACCAATTGCTTGTGGTTACCCCACTCAACTAGGTTTGATGATTCTGAAATCCATATTTCTCTTTTCTTGTATTCGGCAGAGGCAGGACGGCATAATGCCAAGTATTTACCATTTCTCTTTTCTGGGAAGATGGCAACATCTTTATTATCTGGTGTGAAGATGACCCCCTTTCTTTCAAAGTTTTTAAAATCAGTAGTAGTTGCCAAACAAGTAGTTACCCCTACACTAGCGCAACAGCTATAGTTTATATAATAAACACCATCAATCAACGTGATACGTGGGTCTTCAATACCAAATTCTTCGTATTTATTTGCTGGATACATGGCAGGAGTTTCTTCAACTACGAAGTTGATTCCGTCTTTACTTCTTGCAACACGAAGGTGAGAAATGGTGGTTAAAATTCTATCTCTTTTATCCGCTGGCTCAATTACCCGAGGATCACTAAAATCTATTGTTGGATCATGTGCATCAAAAGTTTTAACTTCAACCTTTCCTGTGGCTTCGCTAAAATAAGGTGCCATCACAATGTTTGGATTTCTGTTGATAGGCGTTTCTGCCACACGCAACAACAACAAAACATCTCCTTCAAATTCTGTAACACCACAATTCATGGTATAATGCACTTCAAAATCTTCTCTTGACGGCTTAATTTCATCTGGCAGAATCAATGGGTTCTGCGGACTCCTGAAAACTTTCATTTCTTTTGTTTTACTGTTAATTAATAATATAGCTGTTGTTATCTATTTCTTGCTTTACCACTAAGACCACAAGGAAAAAACACAAGGAACACTAAGTCTTTTTTTAATTTTTCTTCTCCCTTTTCGTTGTGTCCTTTGTGGCTACCCTTGTGTTCTTTGTGGTTAAATTTCACACCTACTTCCACTCTGCTTTGCCGGGCGGTCTCATATCACCATTTCCTTTTCTACCAGTCAAATCATCGCCAAACTCTGTGCGTGCGGCTTCTGCCACTTTCTGCAACTCCGCCACTATCTCTGGGTATTGTTCTTTTACATCATATCGTTCACTTACGTCATTTGCCAAATCGTAAAGCGCAATTGAAATGTCTTTCTCTGTTGTTTTACCCGGAAAAGCATCTTTCCCTCTTGGTAATTCATCATAAGTCAATTGATTTTTGCAAGGCAGAACAAGTTTCCAATTATCCCTTCTTACTGCTTTCAGATCATTTTTATTGTAGTAATAATAAAAATATTTTCTGGGAGATGCACTCATATCACCTCTCAATAAAGGGATGATATCAACCCCGTCTATTTTGTGTTCGGGCAATTTCGCCCCCACAATATTTGCCAACGTGGGATAAATATCAATGGTAGAAGTCAACTGATTGCAAATAACACCAGCAGGTATGGTTCCCTTCCAACGCATCAAGCAAGGCACGCGAGAACCACCTTCATACACCGTCATTTTTCCCTCTCTGAAACCGCCCCCTGAACCTGCATGATTACCATATTTCAACCAAGGTCCATTATCACTTGTGAAGATGACCAACGTATTTTCTTCAATACCTTTCTTTTTCAATGCCTTCATTACTTCTCCAATCGACCAATCTACCTCCATCATCACATCGCCATATAAACCTTGTTTACTTTTTCCTTTAAACTTATCAGAAACCGCCAACGGCACATGAGGCATGGAATGGGCTAAGTACAAAAAGAAAGGTTTCCCATCAGACTTTTCTATATAATTAACCGCTCTCTCGGTATAAAGAGTGGTGAGTTGTTCTTCGTCCTTCAAGCTGCGCATCACCTGAACAGTTTCATTTCCTTCTATCAAAGGCAAGGGCAAATCTTTGTATTTCCCTTTAATTGGGTCTTCGGGATGAATCTTTCCATCATAACCTACCAACCACATATCGTTGGAATAGGGAAGACCATAATACTCATCAAATCCTTGTTGCATAGGCATCAAGGATTTCGCATCTCCCAAATGCCATTTTCCAATCATGGCAGTTTTATAGCCTTTTGATTTTAGCATCCTCGCCATATTAAACTCCTCGGGGTTTAAGCCGATGGGCGAATGTGGCATGACAGCACCATACAATCCAATCCTATTTGGATAGCACCCTGTTAACAAAGCCGCCCTTGATGCAGTACAAACGGGCTGACCCACCAAGAAATCCGTAAAACGCATTCCTTCATTTGCCAATTTATCAATATGAGGCGTTTGAAAGTTCAATGCCCCTGTTACTGCCAAATCGCCATAGCCCATATCATCCATCAAAATGATAATTACATTAGGCGTTTTAGAAATAGGTTTATTGCTTATCTCCTGCGAATAAACCCTATTGCATAAGGCAATGATAACTGCTAAAATGACTATACTTTTCTTACTCATCTACTTTACTACTACTTTTAAAAGACGTTACATTCTCTCTTGTCAATTATCAATTGTCAATTTTTATTTCTAGTTTACCACCCTGGATTTTGGTCAATTTTCAAGTTGGCGTTGACTGCCAATTCATTATTCGGAATGGGCAATAAAAGATACTTTCTATCAAAGGGGATAATGTTTGTACTTTCTGTTCTACCTGCAGACCAAACCTTTGTTTTTGCAGTATAAGTAGGTAAACCCGGTGTTAGAGAAGGTAAAAAAGTGCCGAATTGATATTCATACATGGTTTGTATATTATCGGAGTAACGCATTCTTACCAAATCGAACCAACGATTTAGTTCTCCTACAAACTCTAATCCCCTCTCATCAAATATTTTCATACGCATGGCTTCTTTTGTAGACACCTGACTTAAGTTTAAATCAGCCGGTAAGGTTCGACTAATTCCATTTGCATTTCTTGCCCGTTGTCTTACCTTATTAAAAGTACCTAAAGCATTAGCAGGACCATTCATTTCATTTTCTGCTTCTGCCGCTATCAAATAAATCTCGGACAGTCGTAACAAGAAAAGATCATTTTCATTATCCTCGATGGCAACACCATTCGGGTCTTTGTATTTATTGATGTAAGGCTGAGATTCTGCTATATTACCCGTAACTCCAGTAAAAGGAAAAGTGAACCTCGTTTTACCATTGATATCAGCCCAAGTAGTTAAAAAACTAGTTTCTACCCTATAGTCAATTGTATCTTTTTTTGAATTAGCGAAATCACCTTGCGTATATCTTTCAATCAGCCAAGGCTGCACCTTGACCCTTCCGGTTCCAATACCATTTTTTGGGTTACCACAAATATTTGCTCTTGATGTTGGATTAAAAAAAGTAGCAAAATTGGAACCTTCGCAAGTAACATCGGTAAGAGAATAATCACGGGTGTAAGCTATCCCGAATATAACTTCATTGTAAGCGTTCTTTTCATTGTTTATATCCCAAAGTTTGGCATAATCAGTCATTAGTTGATATGGCTGATAGGCAATTAGGGAGTCTGCTTGCGCTTTTGCATGGCTGTAGGCTATTTGTGCCTCACCCGCCCTATGATTCAAATCAAGATAATTACCATAAGTGAGATATGCTTTTGCTAAAAACCCTTGTGCCGCCCCTTGAGTAGCTCTATTGAATTCAGACGCAACTTGATTAGTTCGAGTAGGAAGTGCCGTAATACCTTCTGCTAAGTCGGAAAATATAAGATTGTACACTGAATCTACTGAACTTCTTTTAGGTTTAAAATCACTCTGGTAATTAAAAACTGTTGTAGTAATAGGTACCCGACCAAAATATTGAACCAAATAGAAATAAGAAAGCCCACGTATGAATTTTGCCTCTGCCCTAGCTTTTGCTTTGTAAGTATCTGTAAGTTTTAGAGAATCTGCATAAGCAATCACTGCATTAGCATTTGAAATTGCTTGATAATATCTACTCCAAAAATTATAAATATTAGTAGTACTCGGAGTTATACCAAGTTTAGTTCCCCATTGACCAGAAATTGAAGACAAATCATCGGCAAACAAAGGGATTTCTAATGGGAACTGTTCCTTAAACCCAGACCAAGAATTGAATTGGGCATACAAACCGAGTATTGCCAGATCAACATCTGCCTGTGTTTTAATATTATTGGTAGTTTGTGTATCGTATATTTTTTGGTCAATTTTAGTACATGCATTGATACCAAAAAAAATAAATAAGACTGAAATTATGATAAGTCTGTGTTTCATTTTATATATTTAAATAATTTCGTTAAATGTGTCAATGAGTTATAATTTCAAGTTTGCCCCAATAGAAAAAGTACGAACTTGGGGATAAGTTCCATTATCTACGCCAGGTGTAAGGGGATTATTATAATTTGTATTTACTTCAGGGTCGTAACCAGTATATTTTGTTATTGTAGCCACATTGGTTGCCGAAATAAATACCCTTGCACTTTTGATGAATTTCACAATTTTCAACGGAATATTGTAACCAAATGTCACATTTTTCAATCGGATGAAAGATCCGTCTTCAATGATAAAATCTGTAAATCGTTGGTTGAAATACGCTCCATTTGCCCTTGCCCTAGGATAATAATTGCTGGTTCCTTCACCAGTCCAACGACCATCGTAAGCTGCTTGTGATACGTTTGTTAAAGATCCAGGGGTAGCAGTCAAGGCATCTAATCGATATCGGTTCAGATTTGCAATTTGATTGCCTATACTTCCTTGTATAAAAATGCTAAGAGTGAAGTTCCCGTATTTAAAATCATTGGTAACTCCGAAAATAAATTTAGGGTAAGGGTTACCTAAAATAGTACGATCACTATCAGAAATTTTACCATCTGCATTCAAATCAACAAATTTAAAATCCCCTGGTTTTGCTGTACTTTTTTCTGGTCCATTAGCTACTTCAATAGCATTTTGATAAATTCCTTTAATCTTATAACCATAAAAGGAGCCAATAGGATACCCTAACTCTGTAACATGAATAGGTGCACCTAATAAATTACTGCCCGAACTTAAATACTTGTCACCAAATATTTGACCATCAGAACCGAGACTACCCATATCCGTCATCTTATTTCTATTTACAGAAATATTACCTGAGAAAGTCCATTTTAATTTCTTGTCCGTAACAATGGCATTCAAATCAAATTCTATTCCCTTATTTTCTACTTGACCGGCATTGGTAATGATATAATTAAACCCTGATACATAGGTTACAGGAAGTCTGATGAGTAAATCCTTAGTTTTCTTTTGATAGACATTTACTTCAAGAGTAATCCTATTTTTCAAAATACTAAACTCTGTACCTAAATTAAGTTGGCGAGTATTTTCCCAGCCCAATAATGGGTTTGCAATGTTTGATGCAATGTATCCTCTTACAATCCTTCCACCAATTACTGTGGCATCAGTAGTCATCAAAGGGCTTGTGGCACCTATATCTATCGATTGATTCCCAGATAATCCATAGCTTGCCCTCAGCTTCCAATTACTCAACCAATTTACTGATTGCATAAAGTGCTCTTTACTGATATTCCAAGCCAAAGCTGCGGAAGGGAAAAAAGCCCATTTATGTCCATCAGCCAAGCGAGATGCACCATCCGACCTTCCCGTAAGTGTAAATAAATATTTACTCTTAAACGAATAATTTACCCTGCCTAAAAAAGAGGCTAATGCCCATTCTTGGTGTGGACTGTAAGTGTAGGAGTTAGAACGGGCATTTTGAAAACCGTAAAAACCAAGATTATCATTAGGAAATCCTATGGCTGAAGTTGAAAAGCCATCGGTAAACCACTTTTGATAAGTATGACCAACCACAGCATTAATATTGCTTTGTCCTATTTTCTTAGTATAGTTTAGTGTAAATTCTCCCAAATAATTAAACCGAGAATCCTGATTTTTATAAGCATATCCATTTGAAGTAGTTCCTACAAAAGTGCCAACAGGATAATATGTTTGCCTCATAGATTGTGAAGTGTTGCCTCCCAAATTAAGGTTTAAAGCAAAGTCATTATTTAATTTAAGTTTTGCTGTGATATTGCTTAATACAACTGTATTTGAATAATAATCTTGTAAAAGATTTACTAGGGTCAAGGGATTAGCATCGAAGGTTTGGTCAATCGCACCAGTTGAATCATAAGGTTCAAAAAAAGGAAGTGACAAAAGTGAGCTAGCAATAACATTAGAAGATGTTAATCCTGTAGTGATGCCATTTACACCTGCCCGTTGTTTTGATTTGGTGATATTAACATTCATCCCGATTTTTAAATTACTCGTCACTTCCCTATCAATATTCAATCTGACCCCTCCTTTAGTAAAATTGGAATTTCGAACAATCCCATCCATTGTTGAGTAGTTGGCATTTATTGCATAATTCGTTTTCCCTTCACCTCCAGATATTCCAATTTGATATTCATTCGAAATTCCTTGTCTGAAAATAGCGTTTTGCCAATTATTATTGATAGGAGAATCAATGGCTATTTGTGAAGCTGAATAAGCTGCAGGCAGTCCACTATTCTTTGCGCCTTCGTTTGCGTAATGTAAGAAGTCGCCCGAGTTAAGTACTTTTATTTTCTTAATTACATTGTTTGCATCTGTTCTGTAATTAAAATCAACTCGGTCATTACCCTTCTTTCCTCTTTTAGTAGTAATCAGAACCACACCGTTTGCACCTCTTGATCCATAAATAGCAGTTGAAGATGCGTCCTTTAATATCTCAATGTTTTCAATTTCACTAGGGTTAAGATTAGCAAGTGGATTAGTGGGAGGAGTGGTAACAGCTTGGTTATTTCCACCTGTTTGTAAATTACCGTTTCCTGCATCAATAGGATAGCCATCCAAAACAATTAAGGGTTGATTACTACTTGTAGAGTTGCCGCCCCTAATCAGGAAACTAAGACCACTACCAGGAGCACCATTTGCAGATTGAATCTGAACACCCGAAACCCTACCTTGAATAAGTTGTTCCACAGAGGTAATGGGTTTTTCCTCAGTTCCTTCAGTCTTAAGCCTAGAAACGGCACCAGTTAAATCACTTTTCTTTACAGTACCATAACCAATTACTACTACCTCTTCTGCTTTTACTTCCAACTTGGGGTTTAGCCTTATCGTTAAATCAGTGGCTTTAGAAACTTTTATGTCAGTTTGTTCAAATGCTACAAACGAAAAAAAAAGGGTTCCCCCCTTTGATGGTATTGATATAGAAAAACGTCCGTCCTTGTCTGTTTGTGTTCCTTTTGCCGATGCTATCAATAAAACTGAAGCACCCTCTAGTGGTTTACCCTTTTCATCGGTAACTAGTCCTGTAACTAAAAATGGCTTTCCTGGTGGCTCGGAATTGTTATTTGTAGTTGTCTTTTCTTTGATAATTATATTTTTTCCAGAAATAGTGTATCCTAAAGGAGTATTCTTTAAAAGTGCATCCAAAACTTCTGCAATGTCTAAATTCTCTACCTTTAAATCAATAGGCTTTATTTTCTCAACCTGTACTTTGGCGTATATGAATGAATAACTTGACTTGTTTTCAATTTCTTTAAAAACCTGCTGAACAGTTTTGTTCTTAATATCCAAACTGATTTTCTGCCCATTTACACTATTGGTGAGCATAAAGAAAAAAACACATAGCGTGGTGATAAATAGCTTGCTGCAATCAATAGAAAATGGAGCAACGTTACTTTTTAGGCAAAAAAAGTTCATCAAAAATTTGTATCGCATATCTTGCAATCGTTTTTATTAATTATTTATTTGAGTACCAACCGTATTCCTACAAAATGGTTAACAAAAACTTTTCTCCGCTCTGTCTCGTACACAGGGCGGTTTTTGTTTCTGCTAACCATAAACCGACCAATTACAAACTATTTCATAACTGTAATTTTATTACCTTCTATTTTAAAATGTACTATATTAGTTAGTTCTAGTTTTTTCAAAAACTCTGATACATTTATGTTTCTTTCCATTTTCGCATAAAACTCATCATTTATATCATCCTTAAATTCAACTTCTACATTGTAGTATTTCTCTATTTGGCGCATAATAGATTTCAGTTCGGTTCCTTTAAAATAGAATTGACCATTTTTCCATGACATTACTTCCTCTAAATCAATGTTGGTAATTAAACCAATTTTATCTTTTGCAACAACTGCTTGCTCTCCCGGTTTCAATCTTGCACTGTTATTTCCTTTCGACACATTTACACTTCCTTCCAATAAAGTAACTTTTATATTTCTTTCATCTTGGTAAGTATTCACATTAAAATGAGTTCCTAATACCCTAACCGTTATATCATCGTGAGAAACATAAAAAGGCTTTGATGCATTATGAGCAACTTCAAAATAAGCCTCTCCGGTAATGGATACTTTTCTTTCAGAACCAATAAAAGCAGTAGGAAAGGTAACGGAAGAAGCTGCATTTAACCAAACTAAGCTACCATCTGAAAGTACTAATCTCATTGGTTTACTTCCTTTTGGCAAACTCATGGTATTGTAAGATATAGAATTTGTTTTGGCAGATTCACTGTAAACAATTTCTCCCAGTTCATTCTTTGCTACTTTTACTGTTCCTTCAGTAGCTAATATTCCTTTACCAACAGAATCAAGTTGAATTTTTTGTCCATTTGCAAGTGTTAACACAGCATTGGTACTATTTGGAGGAGCAATATCAGGAGGACTAACTCTTTTCTCTGTTCCCGTAATCCCTCTTTCAGCATTTCTATTATTAGAGAATAAAAAATATAGATTGGTTATAAATGAAAAAATAATAGCGGCCGCAGCAACATAGCGGAATGGCTTATTGTTTTTAATGAAATCGAGAATTACAACTTTGGCATTTTTTCTATCTGAATTTCTATGCAACCCAATTCTCGCTTGGATGATTGCTCTTATTCTAGTATAGTTCAGATTTTCATTAGTTGTATTTTCGATAGCATTAGTATTATCCCAATGTTCAGCCATCCATTTACTAATGAGTTCATCATTATTTGGATTTAGTAACCAAGCCTCAACTTCCTGCTTCTCCAAATCGGAACAGTCATTATTGAGAAATCTATTTAACAGGTTAATATCCATTATTTATTATTTACTATTAACTAAAAGACGGAGAAACATTGTGCTACCCCTATTATAATCTGTGAATTATGCTAAAAACAATAAAAAATATAAAATCAGACTGTTTAAAGTATTCTTTTAGAGAAAAAAGAGCCGATGTCATTTGGTTTTCGACCGTTTTAACAGAGATATTCAACCGCTCAGAAATCTGCTTGTTGGTAAGTCCTTCGTGCCTACTTAAAATAAAAACCTCTTTTCTTTTAGGAGGCATTAATTCAAGTGCCTTATTATAGATTAACTCAAATTCATGCCTATTTATCAAATCTTCTGAAGTTAGCGATGAAGGCTTAGTATCATTGAGGTACTCGTTTTGCACAGAAATCTTATGTTTAGTTTTTGTTAATCTAAAGTGATCAATCACCACCCTGTGCGCCATGGTAAAAATAAAACCGTCAGCAGAGGTAACATTTTTAAGCATTTCCCTCTTTTCCCAAAGCTTAATGAAAACTATTTGAGTTAAATCTTCAGCTTCTGTTTTATCCTTGATAAACTTAAAAATGAAATTATAAACTTTCTTCAGATACAAGTCGAAAAAAGACATGAATGCTACCTCATCATTGTTACTTATTCTCGCAAACAAATCGTTTATTTCAACCATCAATATCTGTAGATTCAATTTTTAGAGATATGTTACTTTTTATATCGAATATTTTTCCTTGTACCTACTTTATACCCCAATTGATTCTAGTAACAAATGTAGTTATATACAATTTACATATAAATTTTTTTATAGTACGCATGTTAGTTATAAAGACGTAAAAAATCAACACTGCCCCTATTGGTATATAAATAAATTTCGTTTTTGCCTTGTTTGTATACCCATTCGTCGTTAATTTTTAATAGATCGGTTAATCATTAAATAACCTCTTCAAAAAGCAACTAGTGTAGGGTTATTACTGGTGCTGTTTGTTCTATGTTTATCGCTAACAATAAGATTTCAATAATTTTTCTAACCACTAACACAATTAGGTAACTACCAATAGAAAAATGGAGGACTCCTAGAACTATTAGGAGAACTCCTAAAACAATAGAGTATTGACAAAGGAGTAATGGCATCAATTATAAAGCTTAGAAACTAAAGTAAATAAATAGCAGAGTAGGGGTTTCAACCAATTTCACCGTCTTATGCCTTTGAAACGTAAGATTGCTGAAAATGGAAATATCCCTTTTAATAAAAAATGTTTACAGAGATGATAAATCCAATTCTTATTGGGTAGGCTTATCTGTATTCTTATTTATGTTCTGTTTCTTTTTTACTAATTCTATTGCTGCCGCAACTACTTATACTTGGAATGGCACCACCAACAATTGGAACACTGCCAACTGGACAAAAACAGGTACAACTACTTCCAATACTTACCCTCAAACATCTTCAGATATAGTCATTATTTCTTCGGGTACTGTTACTATCAGTTCGGGAAGTTATACCATCAATCAACTTGCGGTAAACAATACAGCTTCTACACAAGGTAATCTATCAATCAGTTCAGGGGCATCGCTTACAATTAATGGAACTGGAACTACAACTACGCCCGCAGTTTCAATAGCTGGGGGGAATATTAATAATGGGGGTACAATATCCATTACCACATCTGCTTCTGGTGCAGGATTTGGGATTATATTTAATAATGCCACTAATACAACAGTTACAACGGGTTACAGTGGTTCTGGAACGCTTAACATCACTACTTCTGCAGGAAACGCTAGTAGTGGAGGAATATTATTTAATAATACCTCTGCAATAGCTTCTACCGCAAATTATCCCACAATATTATTTAATGGCACGACCAATTTTAATTTAGCTACAGGAGCATCTGCCATAAGTATTGCAGCCGGTAGCACAAGTGGCGTTGTTGGTGGTTCAGGATTTACGTTGGGCTCATCTGGAGTAGGTGTGGCGTATGGATTAATAAACCAGCAGGGCGGAGGGAGCAGCCTTACTATTAATTCTGGTACAACACTTACTTGCTATTCAAATTCTTCTACTATAAACGTTGTTCAATTAGCCCCTGCATCTGGTAATTCAACGCTAACAAATAATGGAACAATTGCTGTAAATGGCACTTGTAAAACAGCTATTTATTTAACCAATGCCTCAAATGGTACTTGTTATTTTGCTAATACAGGTACTGTTAATGCTAATGTTTCAGCTGCTACAACCTTTGTAGGGGCTTTGTACCTTTTTGCCTCTGCTGCAAATGCAAGTTTTAATATAACCAATAGCGGAACATTGAGTTTAACCAATTCTGCTAGTGGCACAAGCATAGGTTATGGCTTTTTTGTGGCCTCTTCAAACACGCCTACTGTTTCAATTTCCAATAGTGGAACTATAAATTATACCGGGAATCAGCCATTTTATGGCGGATCACAAAGTATCACAACAATAACAAATACAAATACGGGTGTAATTAATACCAACTACGACCTCCAAAGAATGACGGTGACCAACAACGGCATTATGTCATTTGTAAACAATGCTAATGCTTCAACTTCAGCGATAGGCACTACTTCGGCAGTAGCCAATAATGGAACCATCAATACTAATACAAGTACAACGTATCTCTACTCAATCCCAGGATTGACAAATGGTGCAAGTGGCATTATTGCCCCAGGCGGCACAGGATATGGCATAGCAGATATAAATACTTCGGGTACAGTTTCTTTGTTAGGAACACTTCAAATACAGGTAGGGGGTGTAACAGCTGCTGGAACAGATTATGATCAACTTAAAAATGCAAGCGGCACATTCTCCCTCTCCAACCTAAACCTAAGTATTACAAATACCTTATTTACGCCCACTACCAATTATAACCCCATCACTATAGTTAATGCTAATAGTGGTACCATTACTGGAAACTTTGCAAGCGTATCTGGACTTACTAATGGGTGGTCCTTAGTTTATAATTCAACCAATGTTCAACTTGTTTATAATTTATCAGGTCATTATGTTTCCCCTTCTGGAAGCGATAATAATGTTGGTTCCATTAATTACCCCTTCCAAACTATTTCTCGTGCAATGAATTTAGTTGGTGCAGGAGATACGGTTTATTTAAGGGCAGGTACTTATCGGGAAAGTGTTACCATCCCTAGTCCATCAGTTACACTAACTGCGTATTCAAATGAACAAGCCATTATTTCAGGAACCGATGTTTACAATAATCTAACCTGGACTTCCACTACCGTGAATGGTGTAAGTGTTTACAGAGCCCCATATAATGGAAGTACATTCGAGCAAATGTTCTTTAATAACAAACCAATGGTGCAAGCTAGATGGCCGAACCTTCCTAAAGATGCAAATGGAGATTGGAACTTTTGGGATTCTACCATGTGGGCTAGTACCGACAATGGATCATCTTATGGAACAGTAGTAGATGCAGCTTTGGCAAGCTCTGGCTTAAATGCTCAAGGTGCTTGGGCTGTATTAAATGTAAGCCATCAATATTACACATGGACACGTCCTGTTTTAAGCCATACAACAGGTTCTTCTACTTTTACTTACGCAAAAGAGTTATCTGCGGTAGACTCTACTTATCCTTTTAATGATGACAAATTTTATTTAGTTGGTAAACTAGCATTCCTTGATGCTCCGGGCGAATGGTTTTATGATACAACTAATCAACTACTCTATTTCTATCCACCAAACAATCTAAACCCTAATACATTGGGAATCGAAATAAAAACCCGTGACTATAGCTTATCAGCTAGCGGGAAAAACAATATCACTATCCAAAACATAAATTTCTTTGGCACAGCGTTTCAGTTTAATTCTTTTAGTACGGGGTGCAATAACCTCAATTTTAAAAATAATACTGTTCTCTATTCTTCTTGGACAGAATATTATAGAGTAAATTCTGGTACTACTGGCTTTGGTGCAGAAGCTGAATTTCCTATTGTTTATGGGAACAATTGTATCATTACCGGCAATACTTTTGCCAATGGCGCACTAAGTTCATTATTAATAAGTGGTTATGACAATTTAATAGAAAACAATATTTTTCATGATTTTAATTATCTGTCTTCTCTTGTAACACCGCTACTTCAGATTTCAAGAACTTGGGATTCATACATTGGTAGTGCGGGTAGAGCCACTATAAGGTACAATGATCTTTACAATAGTGGTGGTGTACTCTTTATAATGGGACAGTCTTACAACAATGTGTATTATAACCATTTTTATAATGCTTTTTTATCCTGTTATGGTGGGAACAAGGATGTTTCAATGCTATACACTAATTGTCAAACTAATACATCCTCTACACTTGGCTCTCGTATTTATAACAACTGGATACATAACGGTTATGCTGGTACTATTGCTACTTATTGGGGTCGCGGCACTGGCATTCGTGGCGATGATACAACCGCAGGACTTACTGTAGATCATAATGTAACTTGGAATTTGGGAGCAAATGGAATACAAATAAAGTCACCTTCTTTCCCCACAATTAATCAAGCTAATAGAGCATTGAATAATACTTCATTTAATAATTCTGCTTATCAAACAGTTAAGAGTTCTATTATAATGGACTCTAGGGTAAATAATGAAAACAAATTCAGTTCTATTTACAACAATGTGGGTAAGGGTAATTATGGTGGGTGGAATGGGCTAGGGTTTAATTTTCTAACCTCAATTAGCAACAATTATGATAACACCGCCTTACCTGTTGAAGATACTGCAAAGTATGATTTTAGGCCAAAAGCTGGTTCTGCTTTAATTAATACTGGTGTTGCAGTTTCTGGCATTACAAGCGATGTTACCGATGGCAATCCAGATATGGGGGCTTATGAAAGAGGGGCTACTACCTATTGGATTCCCGGCTTTAGATTAGCAAAAACATCTTTCCCAATCATCCCAAATGGTTCAACTGGCATTCCTAAAACAAGAGACCAATTGATGTGGAAACCTGCATATAATGCAGTTTCAAATAAAGTATATTTTGGCACTTCTACCACCAATTTAACCCTACAAACCACAACCTCTCAAGAACAAAATGTATTTACCCTGCCAACATTAAATGATGGTACTACTTATTATTGGCGGGTAGATGCCGTTATGACTGATAATTCTGTAGTAACTGGCGATATGTGGTCTTTTTCTACTTCAAACTCTTGTGTAATTGGCACTTATGTAGGTTCTAATGGCGGCAATGCAAATGATGCTTCAAACTGGTGTGGAGGTCTTCCAACTGGTACAACTAATGTTATAATTAGCACAAATGCCCCTCAGCTTACCTCCAATCTCACCGTAAATAATCTTACCCTAAACTCTGGTATTACATTGAATGGGTACGAGTTGACTGTAAAGGGAACTATTACTGGTACAGGTTTAATTACTGGGTCTCCTACCTCTAATCTTACCTTAACCAACACAGCAAAGGGTACAATTTATTTTGACCAAACCACTCAAAACACAACCAATGCACTTAATAATTTAACCATTGCTACAGCAACCAACGATACCATTTATTTAGGTAACACACTAAGACTAATAGGAACGGTATTTCCAAATAGCGGTGTTTTAAATACAGGGTCTGCAAATTTAAAATTAGTTTCAAGTGCTAATGGTACTGCCAGAATTGATCAGGTATTGGGGAGTATTACAGGTACAGTTTCAGTGTGGCGTTATATTCCTACTAAAAATGCTAGAAGGTTTAGTTTTATCGGAAGCCCTATTTCCCAAAACATTGGTGGCGCTTGGCAAAAACAAATTTACATTACAGGTGCTGGAAATGGTGGTACACCGTGTGGAAGTACAACAGGAAATGGTGGTAGTACAGATACATACAATAGCAATGGCTTTGATGTTACCCAAATCAATACCCCAAGCATGTTTACCTATAGTGCAACTAAAGTAAATGGAAGCCGATATGTTAGCATACCTAACACCACTGCAACTAACCTTACCCCGGGCGTTGGATATAGTATAAATATTAGGGGAAATAGAAATAGTGCTAATGTAACTTGTGCCAATCAGTTGGGTAGTGCATCGCCTACAGCACCCGAAGCTGTTACGCTTACGGCATCAGGTACACTTGTTAGTGGGGCTAAGTCAGTTTCATTATTTGATACATCATTAAGTATATTTAATTTAATTGCAAATCCTTACCCTAGTCAAATAAGTTTTACAGCCTTTCAAGCAGGAAATAGCTCCAAAATTTACAATAAAATGTGGACATTTAGTCCTTATGGAAATGGAAACTTCACCACTTATTCCGCTGGTGTAGTAGCCAATGGTGCAACGGGGTATGACAACATAAGCGGCGATTACATAGCTAGTGGACAGGCATTTTTTGTTCAGGCAACCCAAACTGGATCTGCTGGTTCAGTAACTTTCCAAGAAAGTAATAAAACCAATGGAATTATACCAAACTTGCAGTATTTTGGAACAACAGCCCAAAAGCTTATTAGGATAGGTTTGCGTACTACCTCAAATGATACATTAGATGAGGTGGTTGCTCGCTTTAATAGTCATGGTAGTCAAGAATACATTGAAACATGGGATGCTGAGTCATTCAATAACTCAAATCATGTACTAACTATTGCAAAAGGTATTAAAAATCTATCTATAGCCACTTTTCCAGAGTTTCCTTTTTTAGATAGTATCCAATTAAACATTAAGACTAAACAAACTGGCACATACCGTTTATCTTTTAGTGATTTTGATGATATTGATAGCACAACAAATATTTGGCTAGTTGACAAATTTCTAGGGGCATCACAAAACGTTCGTACACACTCAGAATATAATTTTAATGTAACAAACGACTCTTTCAGCATTGGAAATAACCGATTCATTCTAACTATTATGCATAACAAAAATCTTCCTGTCAATTATTTGAATTTCTGGGCAAAAACAAACAATGATGCCAATAAACTTATTTGGCAAACTGTTAAAGAAACAAATAACAAAGGTTTTATTGTACAGAGGCAGTCATTAAATGGTGATTGGAAAACGTTAGGTTTTGTAAATTCAAATGGAGATGCTTCAATTTACACTTTTGAAGATTCTACACCACCAACTTTGGGCTTTTATCGTTTAATTCAAACAGATTATAATGGATTACAAAAGTATTCCCAAGTGGTTAGAGTGAAACGAAACGAACCTATCAAACTAAAGGCTTGGCCTAATCCAACCACAGATTATATACATTTAAAACTTCCTAATTCAGCTTCAAAACATATTAAACTGTTTTCATCTTTAGGTATTCAATTGCTAAATAAAAACACAACTGATTCGGAAATTAGTATTGACTTATCAGGTTTTTCCAAGGATATTTATCTTCTCGAAGTTGAAATGAATGGCAATATTTACAGGGATAAAATTGTGCTTCAACGATGAAATAGTATTTTGTTTTATTTTTGAAAAGAATTAATAAACTGTGTGAATTGACTAATCCTTTCAACTAGCTTATTAGTTACTTAAAGTTCTTAGGCAAAAAAATTAAGTGAAATACAGTTTGTAGTAAACTGAAATTATCACTAATCTTTCGAATCTTTGTACGGGTATCTTATAGTAAGTAAAATGTTTTTTTTGAACTAAATTTATATGCCAAAGAAAATTTTAGTAGCTATTCTTTTTGTTTTATTGGGATTGTTAAAAGCTGATGCAACAAGCTATTATGTTTCACCATCAGGTAGCAATCGCAATCCTGGAACAATATTATTGCCATTTCAAACAATAAACTACGCCCTTTCTAAAGCTAAGAACCCAGGCGATACCGTTTATCTTCGGGTAGGAACCTATCGAGAGGTCGCTACTTTTCCTTATTCTGGAACAGCCATTGCCCCAATTGTCTTAACTGCCTACAATGGTGAAAATGCCATCATTTCAGGAACAGATATTTACAATACACTTACTTGGTCACCAACTGCTGCAAACACCTCTATTTATCAAGCACCTTATACTGGAAATTTATTTGAACAGCTTTTTTATAAAGGCAAGCCCATGATTCAAGCACGTTGGCCTAACTTGCCAAAAGATGCAAAAGGAGAGTGGAACTTTTGGGATTCTACAATGTGGGCAAGTGCAGGTAATGGCTCGGCTTATGGTACTGTTGTAGATGCAAATTTGGCAAAAACTGGTATTAATGTTACTGGCGCATTGGCTATACTAAACGTAAATCATCAATATTATACTTGGTCACGTCCAGTACTTTCTCATACCTCAGGTTCTCCATCTTTTACTTATGCACAAGATTTAGGTACCTCAATAGGTACAACACTTCCATACAATGATGATAAATATTATCTAGTAGGTAAGAAAGAGTTTTTAGATGCCACAGGAGAATGGTATAATGATACCATCAACCATATTCTCTATTTTTATCCTCCAGACGGACAAAACCCTAATCTTTCAGGAGGTATTGAAATAAAAACAAGAAACTATAGTTTACAAGCTTCTAATAAAAAATATATTACCATACAAAATCTTAATTTTTGGGGTACAGCCTTTCAATTTAATTCATTAAAAACGGGATGTGATAACCTGATTTTTAAAAACAATACAGTGCTTTATTCTTCTTTCACAGAATATTACAATATACCCTCTGGGCAGTTTGGCGATAATTATGAAGATATTTTTCCAATAATTTATGGCAATAATTGTCAGATAAAAGGAAACACTTTTGCGTATGGTGCATTAAGTGCATTATTGATAAATGGTTATGATAATCTTATAGAAAATAATATTATTCATGATTTCAATTATAGTTCCTCATTAACAACGCCCCTTTTGCAGGTTTCAAGAACATGGGATTTTTATATTGGCAAGGCTGGTAGAGCCATAGTACGCTATAATGATTTATATAATAGTGGTGGTGTTTTAATAACTATTGGGCAATCATATAATAATGTTTATTACAACCATTTGTATGATGCATTTATGAGTTGTTATGGTGGTAATAAGGATCATTCAATGTTCTATACAAATTGCCAAACAAATACATCCTCTACTTTAGGAACTCGTTTTCATCATAATTGGGTGCATAATGGTTATTCTGGCACTCTAAGCACTTATTGGGGAGGTGGAATAGCAATAAGAGGTGATGATAGAACAGCGGGATTAACAGTAGATCATAATGTTACTTGGAACTTGGGCAGTGTAGGAATACAAATTAAATCGCCCGATACACCAACTATCAATCAGGCCAATCTTGCTATCAACAATACTTCTTTTAATAACTCTTACTACAACACAAAGAAGAGTTCAATTATTTTGGAATCACAAACTAATAATCAGAATAAGTATAGTTCCCTTTATAATAATGCAGGTAAAGGAAATTTTGGTGGATGGAATGGTGTAGGATTTAATTATTTAACCCAAAAAGGCAATAATTATGATAATCTTTCACTGCCAATAGAGGATACCGCCATTTATGATTTTAGACCTAAGAAAGCCTCTCCCTTAATCAATTCAGGGTTAGCGATAACTGGGATAACCACAGATGTAACAGATGGCAAACCAGATATTGGGGCTTATGAAAAAGGAAGTGCTACTTATTTTATACCAGGTGTGAGAGCAAGCAAATCAAGTTTTCCTATTGTGCCAAATGGAGCAAAAAATGTGTCTGTTACTAGAGACCAATTGATGTGGAAACCTGCATATAACGCTGTTTTTAATAAGATATTTTTGGGGACATCACTTTCAACATTGCCCCTTGTAGGCAATACTGCCGAAGAACTAAATGTTTTTAAACTGCCCACCCTTGCGACTGGTACAACCTATTATTGGCGTGTAGATGCAGTTATGCCTGATAGTTCGGTTATTACAGGGGATGTTTGGACATTTACTAGTGCGGGTAGCCTTCCTGTTCAATTCATTAATTTTTCTGGGTTTGCTAAAGATAAATCCAATGCATTGAAATGGGAGACTGCAAATCAACTCAACTTTAAAGGTTTTGAGGTACAACGATTAAGTCAAACAAATACTTGGGAGACAATTGGATTTGTTGTTTCAAAAGGAAAGGGAACTACATATAGTTATGTAGATAATTCTCCATTTAGGAGTAGCAACTATAGATTACTTATAAAGGATATTGATGGTACTGAAAGCTTTTCAAAAGTTATCCATATAAATCAAACACTAAACATTATTTGGAATATTTCTCCAAATCCAACAAATGGTATTGTAAATATTAATCTAATTAGCAATACTGGTTATTCCGATAAGGCAACATTAATTACCGTTTATGATATTAAAGGGATCAAAATAACTAGTACCAAAACTATAAATAATACTGCAAGTATTAATATGAATAAATATTCAAAAGGCGTATATATAATTAGTATTAACAATGGGAAAGAGATATATAATGAAAGAATAATACTAGAATAATTACATTAAAATATGTTTTCTTTTTCTTTCCTCAAATTCATTACCTAAATTTCAATTTTCAACACTCGTCTTTAGACTTTCAAAGCAGACTTTCAACTCCTAACTTTTAACTTAAAACCTAAAATTTAAAACTTAAAATTACAGTGGTGTGGCAAGCCACGAATCTATTTAGTACCCACCCAAGCATACATACAGTAAAAAACATATCAATTTTATCTTTTAAAAAGCAGTGGTAGTTGCCTACATTTTCAACTGTCATACTTTTTGTGTAGGGGTGCATCCGTAGTTAAAAGGCACATTTAGGGGCAAAAACCAAAAAAGCCCCTAAAAGAGCCTTTTCTATCTTAGCACCCTCTAAACAAAAAGCCGGTAGCCAAAAACCGAAGACAGGCTACCTTATGCCAGTATAAAAATGTTGGTTCGCTATTGAAACATAACGTTCTATTATGGCAAAAACCCAAGGGCTCCACTTCGTTCCGAGGATAAACCCTTTTCTCCATAATAACATTATGTAAAATAGCCAATCCCACTATACTTTTTTTAAAAAATAAAATGAATACGTTTTTTTCTGTCTGTTAGCTTCCCCCCCCTTCCTATCCAACAGATACCCCACCACCCTTTTCTGGATACAGGGCAAAGGAAGGCATCTGTCTTCAGCGGCAACGTGCTATCGGTAGGTTCAAGCCATCATAGCCACACACACACATCCACTACGTTACTGTATGTGGCTCATTCGGGCTTTACTCCCACCTTTTAGCACCACACGGCAACAGCAATCCCTGCACTCCATTCCACAAAGTCTTGGCAGTGGCTCAGTGTCTAGCGTATTTGCTTTCCCAACACACAAAGCCAACCCTGCAAAGCAAATTCCACTAGTCACCTAAAGCCAAGCCAAAGAGTCTTTGTTTCATTTCATACAGTTATTGCCCTTGCCCTCAGCCCAACACTCAGTTTTGGTATGCCTTCATTGCCCTGTGATGGCTATACCCCATCTAAGAAAGACCACAATACCCCACCACCCATTTCTGGATGCAAAAAAAAGAAGGCATCTGTTTATAGCGGCAACGTGCAAAAGGTAGGTTCAAACCAATAGCCACACACACAATCCACTTCGTTACTGTAGGTGGCTTATTCGGGCTTTTCTCCCACCTTTTAGCACCGCACGGCAACAGCAATCCCTGTACTCCATTTCACAAAGCTTTGTGCCATTACATACAGTTATTTCCCTTGCCCAACCCCAACACGCGTTCTTTGGTATGCCTCCTTTTTTCCGCGAGGCTATTCCCCCTTCTAAGAAAAAATCCAACCTATGTTTCCTATCTCCCTATTGTCCCTATGTGTTGAATTTTTTTCTCTTTTTTATCTCCCTTTAGTGTTGGGGAATTTCCTTGTGTCCTTAGTGTACCCCCTAGTGTCCTTAGCGGTGAATTCCTCTCCATAACTCCCTTTAGGGTTGGGGTTCGTGCTTCTTAGAGCCTTCGCGTCTTCGTGCCAATTTGAGAACTTAAAACAAAAAACGGGAATAACAACTAAAAATAAAAAGTGCAGCAAGGTAGTCAGCGTTGCCCAAGGGCAGCAAAAACCAAAAGACTACGGCATAATGAAAAGAAAAAATAGCGGGTAATAAATGCTTCAGTGTTGTTTCTTTTCAGCCTCCGGCACTTATTCCGTTTCCTTTTGGTGTATTGCCAACGCTGCCTTTCCATCTGCTTTCTTTTTCTTTTTTTCTGTTTTTTCTTCTTCTTTTCAAAAATGTTTTGGAGAAGCAAAGCGAGCAGGAAAACAAATAAATACGGATATTATGCAATGCTTTAAGATTATCACCTACAGTCCAAAAAACAGTATTCCACAGCACTCTTTTTTCATACTCTGCAAAGGGTTGAACAGTGGAAAACCATTAGATAAAAGCACCGCCAACTGCTTTGTAGTTTCGTGTAATGATGGGGCAGCAAGAGAAATTGCCTATTGGGTATGTTATGGTTTATGGAAATCAAAATCAATCCATAAATATTTAGTTGGTTCAGTAATTGAGTTTCTACGAATCGGAGATTTCAGGAGCATATTCAATGACGCAATTGCAGAAGAAAAAATTAGGCATGCAGAGCATGAAAAAATGATTGGCACACTTCGTAAAATGGACACTTTAGAAAGGGAGTTCAAGCAAAATATTCTACTCATTAATGATGCTAAAAAAGCACTCTACTATAGGTACATGCACAAAAAATAAGAGTGCATAACTCTAAATTCTTCATCGTCATTTGACTTTGCCCTCCTGACTCTTGACTTTCCACTATTGACTTTCGACTCTTAACCCTTATAACTTTTCTAAAATTCTCGTTTTCTTGGTAGCCTCTTTAACTTAACTCGTATCTCATAATTCATAACTGAACTCTTGCTTCTTTGAGCCTTTCCATCTTAGTGGCAATTCATCTTAAGTTCCCCTTCAGGGGTTAGGGGCGACACTTTGGTTGGTTGATGGCTGCCTGTTGCTTCCTACAGAATACTAAAGCAGACAAAAGGCTGATTCAACTCATCCCTTTAGGGGACAGGGGTAACAAAACGTGGCAGTCGTAAAAAGCTAGCACTTTGCATTACTTTTTTTTAGTAAAGCAAAAATAGCTTTGGCTGTGGGCAAAAACAAACGTGTTCGGCATAATGAAAAAGAAAAAACAACGGGTAGTAATCTGTAGTTTTTTTTCTTTTTCACCCTCCGGGGCTTATTCCGCTCCAGGTATTTTTTTTCACAGCCGCCGCTGGAAGATGCTTATAAAAAATAAGTTATGCAAAAGCAGCTTCGTATTGTCACCCGTTCTTGTTTGTCAGTTTGCCCCTTCAGTAGTGGGTTGTTTCCTATTCCTCTTGTGCCGCACTTGGTTTTCAGTAGGCATTTTCGTAGGTTGCCAGTCCACTTCCGTCCATTACCAGGTGTTTCGGTTCGCAGGTTGGCAAATGGTTGGTTTGTTTGGTGTTTCCCATCAGGTCGCCGTCAGTTTTCAGAATTGCCTTTTTAGGTTGCTGCAGCTACCTTGCCGCTTGGTTAGGTAGCTGCTTTTTGTTCTAACGTAAATCGTATTAAGTACAACTACATATTTTTATTCGCTCATTTTTCACAACTCACAACTACTCTTAGCCTCTTTGCCTATCTCCTCCTTGCCTTAAGCAAATAAAAAAAGCCCCCCATTCGGGAGGCTTACCTGATCTAAGGTCACCACAACTGTTGACCAAGTTATTTTTTAAACCATCTATAAATGGCTTTCATCGTAATAGAAACAAGGAAACTAACTATCGCTCCCAAGCCGGCTAAAGTAATCGTTTTTGCAATGTCCTCTTGATGAAGATTACAAAAGATACTTATCAGCGTCCCGCCTATAGTGCCTGCTTTCGTGCCAAAATTAGAATCCATTGTCCTTTATTTATTTTCCAAAACCTGTAACTAGAAACTTGTAACCTGCATCTCTCAGGGGGTTTCTCTGTTTGTTGTTACCTGACTCACTGCCGAAATAACGGCACCACCTACAGCTGCATAACCTGCAACAGTTACTATTGCAAGCGGCAAAGCCACCGGAGCAGCCAATATCGCTGCACTTATGGCGGCCAGTGCCAATCCACAATTCCGTAACCGCTTAAAGAAGTCCGGTGTCGGCGCATTAATCCTTTCTAAAATATTCATAAAACAGATTTAAACAATGAAAAAATAAACCACTAACGTAAAACGTATAACTTAAAACGTATAACTCACTACTTCTTCATCCTCACTTACGACTTTCAACTTACGCCCCTCACTTACTCCCTACTGATTTTTTTCCACTTATTACTCTCAACTTTCGACTTTTGACTGATTAGCAAAACTACTTTCTCACCTCTTTCCAAAACAGGATACACAAAAGCTTTCAGCTTCTCAAAAACAATTCTCGATTTATCACCCTTGCCTTCGCCAGTAATCGTTGTCACAGGCGCAATACAGCCCTGTGCTTCCTTTTCTGCATCATTGTAAGGATGAATCAGTATAAGGTCTCGTTCAGGCACAGCCTTCACTAGCAGATGCCACCTTAACTTCGGACTAAACCGCTTCGCCAATTCATACCTTCCTTCGGGAATGCAGGAAATAGCGTGTTGATTATCCCTCCAAGGCAGTTCAATCGTATGGCAAAGTCCTTCGCCATTCACACTCAAGGCTCCATTAACCCCATCCGGAAAATACTCCCGCACCAATTCCAATTCCATAACTAATGTTTTAAACTTAAAACGTATAACATAATACCCAAAACTCTCGACTTACGACTTTCGACTCTCGACTCTCGACTAATACCTAATTACTAACAACTAAACCCCGCTCACCTTAATAATACCGAGCGCATTGTAAGAGCTGTTTCGAAGAGAATACTTAACACCGTTAACTCCTTGAAAGAACTCAATACCAAACAACAAGATTAGTGGGTGAGTACTTGCTACAGTAACCAAATTACTCAAAGAAAGAAGGGCAGTAGGCGTAGCATCCAATGGAAGCATATCACTCTCGTGAGAGTCCATCACAAATTCCTTAGTTTCAAAATTGATTGATGCAGCACCTGTGATAAATTTAAAGTGGGTGGCTCCTCCAGGAGGTGTAATCAAGTTTACAGGTATAAAACTAGGTATATCCACTTTCATGATACCAGTAGCCCTGTCGATACTAGAGGTATATGGCGCATGTAAAGTTGTTACCAATGGCGCCCTTACATTAAATTGGAATCCTTCCAATAGGACGGTTTCACCATCCATAATGTTTCTTTCACCGCGCACGCTCGTTTCATCCGC
>CANCVE010000062.1 GCA_947381435.1 Chitinophagaceae bacterium | reverse complement strand
ATTTGGTAGCAGATGTTTTGAACACAGTGAACGTCTTTGCGAGGCACGAAGCAATCTTTTGCCAATAAAATAAGATTGCTTCGTGCCTCGCAAAGACGGCGAGATGATGGAGAACATAAAAACAAATTACCAAATAGCGGATAGTCATAAGTTTTTCGCTTTATAAATTATGTTGCGAATGTAGAGACGCATATCAATGCGTCTTAAAAGCGAAAATCTTTTATGTACCTAGTGAATCGTAAGTAGAGTGGCGTGAGCATAAAATTAGATAACTCTTATTAATCTTAAAAATAATAGCCTTTCCGTTATGGGAGGGCTATTTTATTTTGTGCTAAAAAAAGAGAAAATTCTATTAACCAATATTATTTATTGGTTAATTAATTCCTACTCGCTATTATTGCATAAACGTATTTTACGTTTATTGATTTTGTCATTTAATAACTATGAGGGATACAAACTTCAATCTTGTTATCTTCCATTAAGGTTAATAGTTGCAGATTGATACGTTTAAAAACAGTTGAATTAAATAATTTATTGTTATTGGAAGCCGTTAAGAAATATACTGAAATAGAATTGGTACAGCTGCTGAAGCAAAGAGACCAATCTGCCTTTGGCTACCTGTACGATAATTACAGTGGCGCCCTCCTTTCAGTAATTCACAACATAATATCGGATATAGATTTGGCTAATGACGTTCTTCAGGAAGTCTTCGTAAAAATATGGAGACAAATAGAAAGTTATGATGAAACCAAAGGACGATTGTTTACTTGGATGTTGAATATTTCTAGGAATGCTTCTATCGATACAACAAGAAGTAAAGGATTTCAACAAAATAAACAAAACCAAGAGCTATCAGAACACGTATATGATAATAGTGGAAGTAGCGAGATACCAATTGATCAGATTGGGTTGCGCAAAGTGGTGCATCAATTGAAAGAAGAATACAGGGTCTTGATGGAGTTAACTTACTTTCAAGGATATACTCAGGACGAAATAGCAAAAATGCTAGATATACCACTTGGGACGGTTAAGACAAGATTGAGAAATGCATTGATTCAGTTAAGAACAGTAATAAAGCAATAAGTGAACATTGAAGAATACATATTAAGTGGCATAATTGAAGCTTATGTTTTGGGCATGGCTGATGCTGATGAGGTTGAACAACTAGAGCAACTAAAAAAGCAACACCCCGAAATACAAGCAGCAATCAACTCGTTTGAAAAAGAACTGGAAGCTACTGCTATGGCAAATGCAGTAACTCCTTCGGCTGCAACGAAGACTAAATTGATGCAGTCTTTGGCAGATGATTTTGCTAAAGTAGATACAAATGAACACTCAACACAACCTACTGCACAGAAGGAAGCTAAAGTGGTTCAGTTGCCATTGACGCCCATAGCTAGCAAGGCAGGTAACTTGTTTAAATATATTGCGGCGGCTTCCATCATTTTGCTATTGGGCAGCACTGCTACTAATGTTTATTTGTTTAATAAATATAATGCCCTCAACAAGGAAGTAATTGCCTTACTGAATGATAAGAATACCCTCACAACCGATAATAACACGATACAGACTAAGTACCATGAGGTAACTAATACTTTGCAACTAATGAGTGATACCAACATTATCAGGGTAGCACTGAAAGGTATAGCAGGTAAGGAGGACAATCTGGCTACTGTGTTCTGGAATAACAAAACCAAAGACGTGTACCTACTGCCTAACAAGTTGCCTAAAGCACCAACGGGCAAACAATATCAGTTATGGGCATTGGTAAATGGCAAACCTGTAGATGCGGGTATGCTGCAAGATTGTAACGGCGTTTGTAAGCTAAAGAATACAATCAAAGCAGATGTATTTGCCATTACTCTAGAGAAAGCTGGTGGCAGCCCTTCACCAGATCTAACACAGTTGTATGTTTTGGGGAAGGTGAGTTCTTAGGTGTCAGTTATTAGTGGTTAGTTATTAGCTATTAGAAAGTAACTTGATAAGTGCCTTCCTTTATAAGCTTATTGGTAGAACAACTCATCATATTCATTTACATTTTACCTTTGCTGAAAGAATAGCAACACCAATTATGGCACAGGCACCTACATTTTCTACTAAACCTTGGGAGGAAGCAGACTTAGACTTACTTACAGAAAGTACCCACAACTATTGCATCATTGTTTGGAATGATGATGTAAACACTTTTGAATGGGTGATAGAAACACTGATGGAAGTATGTGGTCATACGGCTGAACAAGCAGAGCAATGTGCCATGATTATTCATAATAACGGTAAGTATGCTGTTAAGGAAGGAGATTATGATACCCTAAAACCATTGTGTACGGCCATTACCGATAGAGGCATCAGTGCAACCATAGAACAGAATGTAAGAAGGTAATTATCCCATAACTTATCCCCTATCCTATCTTATGCAATTGCACATACTAAACGAAAAACTATGGTTTCCTCCTGTAGAGAGTGCATTGGAGGATGGACTACTTGCCATGGGCGGCGACCTAAACACAGAACGACTACTATTAGCTTATAAAAAAGGAATATTCCCTTGGTACGATGGCGATACACCTTTGTGGTGGTGCCCCAATCCCCGATTTATATTATTACCCGACGAACTGAAAGTAAGTAAAAGCATGAAGGTTTTACTGAAACGGGATGCTTTCGAATTTACCATTAATAAGAACTTTCCGGCAGTAATAAACGCTTGTAAGGCTAAGGAGAGAAAGGGGCAGGATGGCACTTGGATAAAAAACGAAGTGGTGAGAGCCTACACCGAATTGCATAAGCTAGGCTATGCGCATAGTGCCGAAGCTTGGCAAGACGGAGCGCTTGTGGGCGGACTATATGGTGTAAAACTGGGCAAAGTATTCTTCGGAGAAAGTATGTTTAGCCATGCAAGCAATGCTAGTAAGTATGCGTTTATAAAGTTGGTAGAGCAATTAAAAGCAGAAGGAATTTTACTAATAGACTGCCAAGTGTATACCGAACACCTAGAAAGCCTTGGTGCTAAAATGATTATGCGGCAACAGTTTACTCACTTGTTAGAACAACTGTTGTAGGGTAGTTCTAAATTCTATATTTTAAGTTTTGTTATTACTCAGGAGCTAAACCACAAAGTTCACAAGGGAAAAACAAAGGACACAAAAGTTTAAAGACTCCAATTAATAATTCTACAAAAACAATAAACTTCAATCCTTGTGTTCTTGGTGAAAACCATAGTGCTCTTAGTGGTTAAATACTCCTTTACAAATAAAGGTTTGCTTTTGCCCAAATACACCTTTCTGAATCCCCAATTTCCTTCGAAACATTATCAGAAACAATTACACCCTATTTTCAGAAACAATCTTCCTTTCAGTACATATTCCGAACGCTTCCGAAAGGCTTTACGGTTGTTTAGTAGTCTAAAATTGCAGCATTCCGTTGTTACAATTCCTTCTCGTAGCACACTATTAAACAAATAAAATTTCTCTTATGTATCAAGAAACAAAGTTCCCTTATCAGTTAATGTCGCCCGCAAAGGCGGAATTAGAAACATGGGTAAACACTATTGGCAGACAAACAAATGCAGCCAAAGTACACTGGTGTGATGGATCGAAAGAAGAGTATGACAGTATCTGTAATTTACTGGTAAACAAAGGCACATTCATTCGCCTCAATCCAGAAAAAAGACCTAACAGCTTTGCTTGTTTCAGCGATCCTAGTGATGTAGCAAGAGTAGAAGACAAAACATTTATCTGTAGCCGCATTAAAGAAGATGCGGGCCCCACCAACAACTGGATGGCACCCAAAGACATGAAAGTAATTCTGAATGAACTCATGGAGGAATCAATGACGGGGCGCACACTTTATGTAATCCCTTTTTGTATGGGGCCGCTTGGTTCGCCGTATTCGCGTTATGGGGTTCAAATAACAGATTCCGAATATGTGGTGGTAAACATGTACATCATGACCCGCATGGGCGATGCAGTTTATCAATATCTACAACCCGGCGAATTTGTAAAATGTATTCATACCATCGGTGCGCCATTGCATAATGGCGCCAAAGATGTGTTGTGGCCCTGCAATCCTACCGTAAAATATATCAGTCACTTTCCGGATGAGCGTTTAATTGTATCTTACGGCAGTGGTTATGGCGGCAATGCCCTGATGGGTAAGAAATGTTTTGCCCTTAGGATAGCTTCCGTGCTTGGCAGAGAAGAAGGTTGGCTGGCAGAACACATGCTGATATTGGGCGTAGAATCGCCAGAAAAGCAGAAAACCTATGTAGCAGCGGCGTTTCCGAGTGCTTGTGGTAAAACCAATTTCTCTATGATGATTCCCGCAAAGGGAATGGATAGCTGGAAGGTTACCACCATTGGCGATGATATTGCTTGGATACATAAGGGAGATGATGGCCGGCTACATGCCATTAACCCCGAAGCTGGCTACTTTGGTGTGGCGCCCGGCACTAATTACCAGACCAATCCAAATGCAATGGAAAGCATTAAGTCCAACACCATCTTTACCAATGTAGCCGTTACCAAAGATGGAGACGTATGGTGGGAAGGTATGACAAAGGAGATTCCGGAAGGGCTTACAGACTGGCATGGCCATCCTTACGATCCAACTAGTGGAAAGCCTGCCGCACACCCCAACTCTAGGTTTACCGCACCTGCTTACCAAAACCCTGCTCTTGACCCTGAATGGGATAATGTGAAGGGAGTGCCTGTGGAAGCATTTGTTTTTGGTGGACGAAGGGCCACAGCCGTACCATTGGTTTGCCAGTCTTTCAACTGGAACTTTGGGGTATACACTGCTGCTACCATGGGTAGCGAAACTACCGCTGCCGCCTTTGGGGAAGTAGGTAAAGTGAGGAGAGATCCTTTTGCTATGTTGCCTTTTATGGGGTATCACATGGGCGATTATGTAAACCATTGGTTGCAGTTTGGTAGAGACTTACCCAATGCCCCAAGAATATTCAGCGTAAACTGGTTTAGAAAGGATGAAAATGGAAAGTTCTTGTGGCCGGGCTTTGGAGAAAACATGCGGGTACTGAAATGGATTGTTCAGCGTGTGCATGGGGGTGCTGGTGCAGTAGAATGCCCAATTGGGTGGATGCCTAGGTATGAAGATATGGACTGGACAGGCATTGATAACTTTACTAAAGATGACTTTGCCAAGATAATGACCATTGATAGAGAGCCATGGAAACAGGAACTACTATCGCACGAGGAACTGTTTGCCAAACTATATGATAGGCTGCCTAAGGAGTTCTACTTTCTACGTGAGTTATTGCTATCGGCACTATGGCGCTCTCCGGAACATTGGGAGCTAAGCTCGGAGATTGCTTAGCCGATCAAGCCAACACTTACATAGTGTTGATATACACTAAAAACAGTGAACAGTGAGCAGTAAATAGTAAACAGTGAAAAGTGAAAAGAGATTAGTAATTGGCTCTTATAAAGAAAGAGCAGATACCAGTACTTCTATTCACTGTTTACTATTTACTATTTACTGTTCACTGATTACTCTTTACTGTTTACTGTTCACTAAGTTGTTTTCCCAAAAAGGAGGTAGCTTAGCAACCATTTAAATTTAGTGCCGTCAGGTACTAAATATTGGTAGCAATCAACAAACCCAACTAAAGTAAGTGCCGTTAGGTACGGCATAGATTACGAGCACATTAGTTCAGTACTTCTACAAAAATACCCTCAACCTTTAAATCAGTCAATTCATCCTCCTCTAGAATCAGTTCTTCGTAATCTGGGTTATTTGATTGAGGTTTTAAAGTAATTGATAAATGTTTCCATCCATCTTCTGTTACAGATTTCTTGCTCTGATAAAGTTTTACTGTATATCCATTTCCAAAGTCAGCATCTTGAATATAATTTTGATGGGCTAGTACTATTTTCCCATCTCTAGAACCACCGGCGTCTTTTTTGAATAAACACCATGAGTCATTTGGGATAACCTTATTCATCGACTCTCCAACAACTTTACAAACAAAGTAATCCTCAGAGTATTTAAAAGGTTTGTTCAATTGAATCCATTCTGCATCTGAACTAATTTGCAATTCACTAAACCCTCCTGCAGCAGCTTTAATGTCGTATAATGGAATAGCGTTTTTAAAAGGAATAACTTCCGCGATAGGTAATACTCTAAATGGTTGAATAGCTGTCATTCGAATATTATCTTCTATCTTGTTTGATTCTTCTGTTTTTGTGGTTAAATATTCATAAATGGCATCTTCAACAGGATGATTCATTAAAAACTTAACTTTTACAACTGAAACTTCTTTGCCACTATCATCAGGCATTGTTGTTTGTTTGAAACTATTTTCAATTGGGGTAATATCTCCCATATAATAGAATTCTGTTCCTTCATCGTTACTTTTCTTGATAAAAAGCGGTATTCTTAATCCGTTTTTGTAATTTATTATTGATTGAACATCTGGACTATTAAGTGATCTTTTTGATTTTGACATCCACTCAAATTCTGAGTTATTAATAAAACCGTCATCATATTTTGTAGTGCTTGAAATGTTTTCTTCTTTATGGTAGTTTACAAAAATTGGGCAATTAGATTTATCTGTACTTATAATATACCCACCAACATTTTGTGCTAAAGGATTACTTTTCCAATTCAAGATTCTAAAAACATCTTTTCTTGAATATTTACGATATAACACAAATCCACCAAAGCATTTATTCTTTACAAATAGCTTATTGAATGATTTAATTGAATACTCGATATTATCGTTGAGATATTGGTAGAAAATTGAGTTCTTTAATCTTTTTAGAAATGAATCATCAATAATAATTTTTTGATCTTCAATCTTTGCAATAGTAAAACCATAGATTTCATGAACAGAAACAATCTTTTTGTTTTTATTTTCAGTTACAAACTTGAAATTCAAATTGTCAACGCAAGATTGAATTGTTTCATCTGAGATTGAATACCCATAATCATTTTCAATTTGAGTCTTGAATTTATCAATATCCAATTTCTTATCTCGAATTATGTTCTTTAAAATAATACTCTCTTCGACCCGTTTTGAATTATTAATTTCAGTTGAGAATAACTCCAAAAGTTTTTTTTCATCTTTATCTAAACGCTCCTTGAGTTCATCTTCTAAATCTGCAACAAAATTGAAATACGACCTAGAATAGTTTACAAATAATTGAGGGTCTCTAGAACCAAAATCTACAAAATCAACCATCATTGGTATTCTACCTAATCTAAACTTCAGTAACTTATAATCATTTACTAAGTCTCTTTTAGTCTGCATATTTGCAGCGTCGATAGCTTCAAATATTTTCTCACGAGTGATTTGGTCAAAATTGATAGTTGAAGTTCCTGGAATTAAATTACTTCCACTCGATACTTGTTTTCTCAAAGTATCCTTGTTGTAGGAAGTATCACCATACAAAGCAATCGGAACTAAAAAGTTGTTTTTATAGTTCCCAATAAAATCTATCACAGTTAAGTAATCCTTATTCTCAATTTTTCTCAACCCTCGACCAAGTTGTTGCACAAATATGATTGCCGACTGAGTTGGTCTAAGCATTATAATTTGATTGATACTTGGGATATCTATTCCTTCATTAAATATGTCAACGGTAAATATGTAGTCTAGCTCTTTGGCCTCAGACTCTAGTTTAGTTATTGCCTGTGCTCGTTCATATTCGTTATTTTCACCACAAAGGGAAATTGTTTTAAACCCTCTTTTATTAAACCCAATTGAGAGCGCTTTGCTTTCCTCAACTTTCGAACAGAAAATTAATCCTCGAACTTTTCCATTATCAGATCCGTAAATTTTGGCTTTCTCAATTATTCTTTTAATTCTTTCTTCTGAGGACAACAAGTTGAAATCTGCGTTTTCTTCAAGTATTTGTCCATTGACAGTAATATCGGTGACGCCATAATAATGAAATGGGCTAAGTATATTTTCTTCTAAGGCCCTATGCAATCGAATTTCGTACGCTATGTTATAATCAAATAACTTAAAAACATCAAAGCCATCAGTTCTTTCTGGTGTAGCAGTCATCCCTAATAAAAACTTTGGAGTAAAGTAGTTTAGTAACTTGTTGTAAGATTCAGCGCCTGCCCTATGGGTTTCATCCACCACAATGTAATCAAATTGATTTGGAGCAAATTGATTTAAATATTCTTCTTTTGAAATCGTTTGAATGGTTGAAAAGATAAAATCTGCTTCTAGGTCTTTTTGGTTGCCTGAATATATACCCATCGATTTAGCACTTCCAAATATTGTTTTGTATGCTTTCATAGCTGCTATAGCAATATTTAACCTATGTACAACGAAGAGAAACTTTTTAGGATTAAACTTCTTTACATCAAATGCAGACAGATACGTTTTGCCAGTTCCCGTTGCAGATATTAAAAGTGCTTTTTTCTTGCCATTCACTCTAAGATGCTCAATATTGCTAAGCGCTTCAACTTGCATTGAATTTGGAATTATTTCTTTTTGATTAGAATCAATTAATTCCTTTTTTAGAAGCTTGGAGTAGTCAATTTGTTTTTTATATAGAATTTCGTAGTTAGCAATGTAAGTCTCATCTACAAATATTGCTTTTTCGTATTCTGCCGTAAACTCTTTAATTGCATTGAAAATGATATGACTAACAGGTGTTGCTGTAATTTTTAGGTTCCATTCTATGTTAGTACAAAGGGCAGTAGAAGTTAAATTGCTACTGCCAATAATTAGGTCATAAACCTCATTTTTCTTGAATAAGTACCCTTTTGAGTGAAAGGCATTGTCAATAGCTATTTTAATTTCAAGATTCTTGAATTGTAATAGTCGTTTTAGTGCTTCGGGTTGAGTAAAGTTTAAATATTGAGAGACTAATATTTTGCCTTTAATCCCTCTTTTCTCTAAAGCAATAAGTGTTTCAATTAATGTTGCGACCCCACTGGTAGTAACAAATGCAACTGAAAACCAAAATTCATCACAACTATTCAGCTCTTTAATAATTGTAGATAGAATCTTTTTCCCTTCGTTTTTATCGTTTACTAAAAATTGAGGTAAGTATTCACTGTAAGATGGAAGTATGTGGTTTATAAAACCTGACTGTAGGCTTTGTTCTAGTTTTAAATTCATACTAATAGGTCATTAGTTTTTTCATAATAGGTATATCAGCAGCAGCCCAATCTAAATTGTCTAATTCGCTTTTTTCAAGCCACTTATGATCTATATGTTCAGTTAAAGTAAGTTCTGTGCTTTTACAGTTGCATATAAAACTATGCATCGTAAGTTCAAAATCAGGATATTGATGAGTAACAGTTAGAAACTCTTCAATAGGCTCAATTTCTATTTTTAATTCCTCAAGTATTTCTCTTATAATCGTATCTTCTCTTTTTTCACCAATTTCTATCTTACCACCAGGAAATTCAAACTTCTTAGAAATATAATCAAGTTTACTAGTCCCCCTTTGCACACACAAAATTTTATTTTGGCTAATAATTATAGCCGCAACTACTTCTACCTTTTTCATCAAAAGTCTATTAACGGTAAGTTTCAAAAATATAGGAATGTTTTCATTTTTTTCAAAACAATTTAGTGTGTCTTATCAACTTCCTACTTTAAGTCACCACGGGATATGAAGGGCAAATATTTTTGTTAATCAATAATACAAAAACAATAACTCAGCTCATCGAAACTTAGAAACCTAGTAAACCTAAAAGGCTAGTATTTGGGGGCGCTTCTTTACAAATTACTTTACACTCTCCTTATACTCTCCTTATACTCTCCTAATACTCTCTCATTTTTGTGTAATGCACAATCTTTTGCATGTTATACAGGGTTTTGCTCATGTTATACAGCATCTTTTGTGTGTAATACAGAGTTTTGCTTATGTCGTAGAGCATCTTTTGCTTATCGTAAAGCGTTTTGCTCATGTTATACAGCATCTTTTGTGTGTAATACAGAGTTTTGCTTGTGTCGTAGTGCATCTTTTGCTTGTCGTAGAGCGTTTTGCTCATAACGTAGAGCATTTTCTTCATGTCGTAGAGAATCTTGAACTTTTTCATACAAAAAGAGAACCCTCAAATGTGATTTTATTTTAAAATCATCGTAGTGTAGGAGAAGGCATTAACCAATAAGAATCGTTATATAACATAGATACTTGTGTTGATTGGCACGTTTAGTAAACCTATTTTCCTCAATCCCATTTGCGGCTCTGGGTAGTGAGTACAATTTTAGATGACTGGCTTAATGCGCTTGAAAGCTTACCATAAAATAAAACCACGCTTTCAATAGCCACTAAAATCATTGTTTCAGAACTTAACTAAGCATCGGTCAGGGAATCTTTGCAACTTTCGTCTATCTCATTAATGATATTGAAAGTATAATCTTATTTAAAGTAGATGATTCTTTTATTACTACAGGCGAGCACACCAGCCATTAACATTCAAAAATGTACACTCGCAGAGAAGAGTTATTATCATCCGTATCTACAGGTTCTTTTAATTGTAACCCTTGGAGAAATCACATAGAAGCTTGAAGGCTAATTATTTAGTTGAGATGTATTAGGTTTGGGGGATTACTTCTAGTTTTCTCTTTTATGCTATTATCTTGTTTCAATAAATAATAAATCTTCCTTTTACTTTCATACATCGTAAGTTCGCCAATATTAAAAACAATATTATGCGAGCAAAGTATGTAAACCCGTTTACCGATTTTGGGTTCAAGAAAATCTTTGCCGAAGAAGCTAGTAAACCACTGCTGATTGATTTTTTGAATGCTTTGTTGAATCAGGAATACAAGATTAAAACCATCAGTTTTAAAAGCACAGAACAATTGGGTTTTACGGAAGCTGACAGAAAAGCTGTTTACGACATTTATTGTGAAAACGAAGTTGGAGAAAAATTTATTGTAGAGTTGCAGAAGGTAAAACAGAACTACTTTAAAGATAGAACAATTTATTATTCCACTTTCCCGATAGTAGAGCAAGCGGAAAAGGGAGAATGGAACTATAAGTTAAGTGCAGTTTATTGTATTGGCATTCTTGATTTTACTTTTGATAAAAGAGATGAAGAATCGGAGCAGGAAGTGATGCACACAATTAAATTAAAGAATCAGCATGGGATAGTGTTTTATGATAAACTAACCTACATTTATCTGGAGATGCCCAACTTTCTGAAATCGGAAGAAGAACTGTCGAGCCGTTTAGACCAATGGTTGTTTTTTATAAAACACTTGGAAGATTTTCAGTCGATACCTGCTATTTTTAAAGATACTGTTTTTGAAAAGGCATTTGAAACTGCGGAACTTGCAAAATTCAGCGAAGCGCAAAGGCATGGTTATGAAACAAGCCTGAAAGTTTTCAGAGATAACTTTAACACTTTTGAATTTGCCAAAGAAGAAGCCAAAAGGGAAGGAAGAGAGGAAGGTAGAGAGGAAGGTAGAGAGAAAGGAAGAGAAGAAGGAAGAGAGGAAGGAAGAGAAGAAGGTATAATTGAAGGAAGAGAAGCTGGCATACTAGAAGGTGTGAATATGAATAAAAGGTTAACAGCCCAAAAACTGAAATTGATGGGATTGACAATAAAAGAAATAATGGATGCGACTGGACTTACCGAACAGGAATTGACTAATGAATAGCTGTGATTATAATTTATCTTTTAAATGAAGCATCATCATAAAATCAAAATATAATTGCCTTTTTACTGGTTTCGGATTTTACAAAACCTTTGTGGCTGAAAATAGAAAGCCTATTTTAATAAACTTTTTAAATGCATTGCTGCAAAACATAAATGACATCAGCGAAATAACCTACACAGATCCTGAACTGCTTGAATTGTAGAAAGTTGTTTCATTTCCTACCTATCACTTTTCTTGTCAGAATTTTATGTTTAAATCTAATTTTTAGCATTTATGAACACCAACACCTATTGTAAAATCTGTTAAAGTACTAATGAGAGCTAACCTCTTTTTTAAATTGACATTTATTGCAGTAACACCGAGCAAAGGTTTACGCTACTTTTGCGAACGCTCTTTTTGAGCAACTTCTTTATTTGTGGGATAAAATATTAGTTCATGCTACGTGCTTATTGGTGGAAAATACTCTGCTTTGTATTGTTGATGTACGTTTGTTCGTACGGATTTTTTGTTAAGGTACCAAGACTAGATGATAGGTTGCAACAAACTATCCGTAACTTTTTCTTTCATGTGCCTATGTGGTTTGGCATGATGATATTGCTAACAGTATCTTTAGTTTATGCAATCAAATACCTGAACAACCCCACTCCTACTAATGATATTTATGCGGCTGCTTATGCGTCTACAGGAACTATTTTTGGCATATTGGGTCTTGTAACTGGTGCTGTATGGGCTAATTATCAATGGGGAGAACCATGGAGTGGTGATCCGAAACAAATTGGTGCAGCTGTAGCCGTACTCATTTACTTGGCTTATTTTGTACTGAGAGGCAGTATGAATGACGAGGAAAAAAGATCTAGGATAAGTGCAGTTTATAACATATTCGCCTTCTTTATGCTCTTCCCTACCCTATGGATATTACCCAGACTCACACAATCGTTACACCCCGGTGGGCAGGGAAGTAGCGGTAATCCCGGCGTTAATGGAAAAGACCTTGCCCCAAGCATGAAATTAGTATTTTGGCCAGCAGTTTTGGGATGGACTTTACTAGGCGTTTGGGTAACAACCTTAAAAATTAGGTTACAAATTTTAATTGAAAAGCACTCTTAATATGAATACGATGAAAAAGTTAACATCAACGATTGTTTTTGCGCTTCTTACAACCTTGACAATGGCTCAAAGTGTTGCAGAATCCAAACCAACAAATGTAGATTTCATGACTAGCAATGGAAAAATAATGGTAGTAGTAACTGTGATTCTGATTATTATGACAGGATTTTTTGCTTACCTAATTAGTGTAGACAGAAAACTAGCCAAGATGGAGAAGAACAATTAACAGTGAATAGTAAACAGTTAACAGAGAGTGGTTAGTAATCTACTGTTGACTGCTAAGTGTTCACTAATTTAATAACTAATATTGAGACATCATGTACAGTTTTTTTGAAAGTGTAGAAAGGAGTTTTGACAAAGCAGCTGAATTTACCAAATGGGACAAAGGTCTTTTGGAGCAGATTAAGGCATGTAATAGTATTTATAGTATGCGTTTTCCTGTAAAAATGGACGATGGCAGAATTGAAGTGATAGAAGCGTATAGAGTACAACACTCGCAGCACAAAACGCCCTGCAAAGGTGGAATCAGGTTTAGCAAAGAAGTAAACCAAGATGAAGTAATGGCCCTTGCTAGTTTAATGACCTATAAGTGTGCCATTGTAAATGTACCATTTGGCGGTGCAAAAGGGGGGATTAAAATAAACCCAAGAAATCATAGCACTTACGAACTAGAAAAGATTACCCGTCGTTATACTGCCGAACTGGTTAAAAAAAACTTTATTGGCCCAGGCATTGATGTTCCAGCACCAGATTATGGTACTGGCGAAAGAGAAATGGCTTGGATAGTGGATACTTATGCATCGCTAAAACCAGGAGAGATAGACGCAGCAGGTTGCGTAACGGGTAAACCGATAACACAAGGAGGCGTACACGGAAGAAAAGAAGCTACAGGACTAGGCGTATTTTTTGGGGTAAGAGAAGTTTGTAATAATGAAACCGTTATGGCAAAACTTGGATTATCGACCGGCATTTCTGGCAAAAAGGTAGTAGTACAAGGACTTGGGAATGTAGGCTACCATTGCGCTAAGTTTTTTAGAGAGAATGGTGCCATCGTAATTGCCATTGCTGAGTATGAAGGTGCAGTTTACAGCGAAGCAGGTATTAACGAAGAAGAGTTATTTAAACACAGAAATGCAACAGGCTCGGTAAAAGATTTTGCAGGCTCTACCTTTATTGCTAAAAGTGCTGAAGCTCTTGAACTGGATTGCGACATATTGATACCGGCTGCTCTTGAGAATGTGATTGATGGTAATAATGCACCACGAATTAAGGCTAAAATAATAGGAGAAGCAGCGAATGGACCATTAACACCAGAAGCAGATGAAGTGTTTATTGCTAAAGGAACATTGGTTATTCCTGATATGTATTTGAATGCAGGAGGCGTAACAGTGTCGTACTTTGAGTGGCTGAAAAACCTGAGTCATGTACGTTATGGTAGACTAGAAAAGAGATTTACTGAGAGTATGAATCATCATATACTTACTGAAATAGAAATACTTACAGGAAAACAGGCAAGTACCAGAGCAAGAAACCTGATAGAACATGGTGCCGACGAAATAGACTTAGTACATAGTGGACTTGAAGAAACGATGATTAGTGCCACACAAGAAATAATGGATATTTGGCACGCCAACCCAGCTATACCCGATATGCGTACTGCGGCTTATGTATGTGCTATAGATAAAGTAGGTATTAGTTATGCTGAGCTTGGAATATTCCCTTAGAATCGATTTATTATTTTGAATTTTAAGTTTTAGGTTTTAAATAATAAAAGGCTGTCCGATTGAGACAGCCTTTTTTGTTATTATTTCTTATTTCAATATATATAGAAAAGACATTATAGTTTTCTAAACCAAGTGTATTCCTCCACTTTATCTTTTTGGTTTACCATCATCAGTAGGCCTAATTGGTCTAGGTAAATCGCGTACAGGTTGAGGCTGAGGTTGTGGTCTAGGAACAACCTGAGGCTGAGGTGTAGGTGCAGGACGATTATTATTTGCGTCTCCTCTATCAACTGGTACCGGCAATGGTCTTACTTCTCTAGGCGCAACTGAAGGTCTACCAATATTACTATTACTTCTTGGGGTTATTGTATTATTGTTGTTATTGTAATTATCGTTATTGTTGTTGTTAATGTTGGGCTGAATAGTAGGTTCAACAAATGGTCTCTTTATAGGTTGAGCTGCTCCGTTATTTGGCGGCGGGGTATTGCTATTATGATTAGGATAAACAGGCTGCTGAACCACTGGATTAGTAATTGGTCGTGTTGGATAGTTATCATTATTATTGTTACCTCTTGGACGTCCAATTACTTCAATTTTCTGTGGTTGATTTGGTGTAACTACTCCATTGTTATTGTTGTTTGCCCCATTATTATAGTTATTGCCATTGTTACTGTGGTTATTATTGTAATTATTACCATTATAGCTGTGGCCATTATTGTTATAATTGCCATTATGGTTATTGTTGGAACCGTTACTGTTATTATCGTTGTTAGTAATAACTGGTTGTCCTCTTGTTCCACCCTTAATACCACCCCAATTTCCATTAGACGGGTTAGAAGGTCTACCTCCATTGTATTTATGCTCAATTACAGCACCTTGACCTCTATTTACATCCACTGTTACGGCTCCCTTTACATGATTATATAAATTTGAAGCGTGATTTCTTCCGATATATATACTCCTCGGTGTATTATAATGATTATTCTGAGAAATATATACAGGACGATTTACGGTAACCCTCGGTTCATTAATTCTTACATTAGCATGTCTTCCGTAATAGCCACCATTATAACCCCATTCTCTATAATTTGGATGATATACTCTTGGTCCAAACCATCCTCGACAATAAGGATTATTATTATAGTAACGTCCACCTAAGCTATAACCAGATTCGTAGCCAATGCTCCAGCCTGTCCACGGGTTATAAGCCATACCAAAACCCCAAGTGCAAGGACGAGGATAATAGATTTGCCTGTACCAAGCATCGTAATACCATCCTGTACCCCAAACTACGGTAGGCCCATAAGAATAGCAACCTAAATACCCTGGTGTGTATCCAGCGTAAACATAATCAGGCGTGTAATCATAAACATAGACATACTTTACATTATATGCAATATTATCAGCAGGAATATCATCTACATCAGATGGTCTATCGGTAGATACAACCCATGGTCCTATTGAAGAGTTACTTACAAACCAAACACCATTATCAACGGCATAATAGTTTCCGTTAGCATTTGACTTAATTACTGTTTCGTTACTATTTTCTGCAACTGATAGATTTGTACCTTTTATTTTTTTAAATACAGGACTACCATCATAAGTAACGTGGGTTGTAGCAGTTTGCCTATCAATTTTAGCTGTCTGAGGTATCTGTGCATCCATCAATGCCTCGTTTGCAGCACCTGTACCTGCCACACTTGAAAGTACACCATCTTTTTCAGAGCCTTCTGGTATCATTGCAAAGTCTGAAGGCAATTTATCAGCAGAAACATACTCCCAAGGCCCATTTAACGATTTTGACGTATACCATCTTCCCGCCAATAGAATATAGTTTTGCTGTGTATTTATGTCTTTAAAAATATCATTTAGCGAATTATCAACATACAACAAATTAGTACCCTGTATGGTTTGATAAGATGGAGCGCCATCTGTTTGTATTAATTCTGCAGGCTCTGTACTAACAATTACATCAGAAGGAGAAGTTGGATTATCTTGATTCTTATTTACAGTATCCTTCCTTTGTTCTGCTTGAATCTGGGCATCAAGTTTTTGTATGTTATTGGGCAATACAGGCGAATAACTCCATCCATCCAAAACCCTTTTAGAACTATACCATAAGCCGCCACCATAAAAATAGTATTTATTGTCACCCGGATTTAAAACAATGGTAGATGGTGTATTAACAACTCTCTTAAGTCCTGTTTTACTATCTAGCTGCACTTTAGGTTGTCCATCAATAATTATTAAAGTACTTGCCTTGTCTCTATAAATAATTTGGGGAGCATCGTTTTTCAAGTTTGGTTGTGTAAACTGTTTGGCTTGTTCTACCGATGCATTTAACTGATCAGTAGAAAACTTCATATTCCACTTTGGCACTTCAATCTGAACAACACTGATGTACGACTGCAATTGCTGCAGATCTTTAATTTCAGGAAACTTTGCATCTTTAATGTTCAAACTCTCCAAAGTAGAGGTATTATTATTAGTCTCCAAATAAGCGTCAAACCATATAGAACCGAATGTAGGCTCTACACCATTTGCTGTAGTGATAGATACAGCCGCCCTTGCAGCAAGGACATCACCATTTAATCCTTCGGGCTGAGGTTGGTAAATAACAATTTTACCCCCATTATCAATTTGGATGCTTCTTGGCCAGGTACTCTGCGCATTAACCGGATTAATGGATATACTAATAGCAATTACCAATAGTATTATTTGAGAAATATTTTTCATAATCATCTATTTAATTTTATATAGTTCAAAAGCCATTCCAAATTTTCAGTGACCAGTTAACAGTGACCAGTTACCAGTGAGTAGTAATCAGTAAATAGTTAGTAGTTAAAGTAGAAAGAGGTATGCTTTTGATAGTTTGATTAATCTATTTAACAAAAATTAAAATCCTTCGGGCTCTCAACCTATCACTGCAAACTTATTAGTTACTTCCAACTCCCGTTATCTCCTAACTATTTATTGTTTATTGTTTACTCCTCGCTGTTAAGCCTCGGACGAAGTCTAGCTTTTGCCTTATTAAATACCATATTTCCTTTGTCTATTCCTTCTCTTAGTTTCTTCTGTTCGTCTTCCGGCAATGCGTAAATGGTCTGACATTCCTCTGTGCAGCATCCATCATAAGCGGAAGCACATCGTTCGCATTGTATAAAAAGCAAATGGCAACCATCATTATTACAGTTAGTATGTGTATCGGCAGGTTGACCACATTGGTGACATTTAGCAATTACATGGTCTGTTATTCTTTCTCCTAGTCGATTATCAAATACAAAATTCTTTCCTATAAACTTACTCTCTAGTCCTTCTTTTTTTATTTGTTGTGCATAATTTATAATGCCGCCCTCCAGATGAAATACATTTTTAAACCCATTATGAAGCATATATGCACTTGCCTTCTCGCAGCGTATGCCCCCCGTACAATACATGATAATATTCTTATCCTCCTTCCCTTTCATCATATCCACCGCCATTGGAAGCTGCTCTCTAAAAGTGTCTGAAGGAATTTCAATGGCGTTTTCAAAATGCCCTACTTCATATTCATAATGATTGCGCATATCAATCACAACCGTATCTTGTTCATTTAGCAATGTGTTCATTTGTTCGGCATTTACATAACGGCCTTTATTTTCCATGCTAAATGTAGGATCATCGATACCATCTGCTACCACTTTGTCACGCACCTTTATCTTTAGTACCCAAAAACTTTTACCATCATCATCCACAGCGATGTTAATCCTCAATCCATTTAGGGGTTCTATCGAATAAAGAAAGGTTTTAAATGCCTCATAATTATTTGTAGGCACACTAATCTGGGCATTAATTCCTTCTTGGGCAATATATATTCTTCCAAAAACTTTAAGACTGTCAAGATTAATGTAGAGATAATCTCTAAACTCTTTTGTGTTTTCTATAGGAAAATAATTATAGAAACTAATTGTAGTTCTTGGTTCAGTTTCTTCAAGCATGCGTTGTTTCAACACTTCGCTGCTAACACGATTGTATAATGCTACCATAAATTAAATTTTAAGTTCCCGCTTGCAGGGCAGGTAAAAATTTGCATCGCAAAAATAAGAGGTTCATTGTTTTGTAAATCAGTGGCGTGCTTATAAATATTGACTCAACCATTCTTTCGCCTGATTATCATCCGTAAATGCCTTCATAGGAATTGGAGGTTCCTTAAACTTAAACAGTAAGTTCATAATTAACTTAGCAAGGCCGGGCTTAGAAACCATTGCCATAGCAACATATACATTTGGTAATTGCTCGGCAGAAAACTTACGAGTAGCCTTATCAGGAATAGGAGAATTGACAAGGTAAACTAATAATGGAACCTTTTTATTATTAGTGATACGCTTTACCAATGCAATGTTTTCGGAAATATTTTCGACAGTCCTAAGAGTATTATTCGAATATGAATGAAGAATACCTTCTGGAGAAAGCCAATAATCTGCAATTTGCCCTTTTATGAATTCTTTGCTCTGTGGTGTTACTATTTGATTCATGAAAGACTAAATAATTTATTGATTAATGATTTCCTGCCCTTATCAACACAACATTAATGGACAAGTGGGAAAACAAAGCAATAATAGTTAGCATTTCTATTCATATTTTGAAAATCTAATAGCAATCGAAAGAAATTATGGTTAGATTTCTAAATTCCAGTTATAAATGAGAGCGATTGTATAAAGATTTCCGATTTCTGGTAATAATCGGAGCAGATTGTGGTTAGATTTCGAGATTCTGGTAATAAATGAGAGCAATTGTTCTCAGATTTAAAAATTCTCGCAATAATCAGGACAAACTGTGTCTATATTTTCGGATTCTTGCAAATGAATATTTCTCGAGCTATAACATAAAAAGCGCTGATATCCGAAGATTATCAACGCTTTTTTCTTGTATTAAGTGATCCGGATTGGATTACCACTGCTACCCTGCTTTCCACCCAAAACCTCTATAAAGTACTGTATATCAATGTTTAATTATTTTACTGAACTTTCCGAATGCTTCCGAATGTGTACAAATAAACCAAATGTTTACCCCATTGTTTACCCCATTCTGCACTTTATTGCGTATATTTACTAATAATCCAATAGTATTATGGCTAGTATTTCAATCGTATTCCGCAAAGACAAAATCAATAAAAAAGGTGAAGCCCCCATTCACTTCCGAATCATAAAAGATAGAAAGGTTAGCTACATTGCTTCAACCATTTCGATACCGGAGGATAGTTGGGACAGTGCCAAAAACAAAATAAAACCTAAGCACTTAAATAGTGCTAGACTAAATTCTATGCTTACAAATAAGTTCGCAGAACTGCAGGACAACGTGTATGAGTATGAAACCAATCATAAATCTACAACCACCAGTCAGCTAAAAGAGTCTATCTATGGTAAAAAGCCGTTATTCTTTTTTGCTTTTGCAGAAAGTGCAATTGAACCATTTTTAAAAGAAGGCAAAATAGGTACTTATGATAAAAACAAAGCTATTATCGCTAAGCTAAAAGTATTTTCCGACAGCACCACCTTAACCTTTCAGGACATCACCCCAGAGTTTCTTACTAAATATCAGCGATATTTAAAAGACACTTTAAACAATAAAACTAATACGGCCAACAATAGCTTGAAATTCATTAACCAAATGTTTAAGGTCGCTTACAGTCAAGATTTGATAGAACATAATATCATTCCATTTAACAAATTCAAGATAAAAGCAGAAAAAACACAACGCTTCTATCTATCTGAAGAAGAGCTTAGTTTGATTGAAAATTTTTCACCAACTCCTGGCACTCGAGTAGAATTGCATAGAGATATGTTTGTATTTGCAGCATACGCTGGAGGAGTTAGGGTTTCTGATATTTTACAATTAAAATGGAAAGATTTTGATGGTATCAACCTAAATATAACCATGAAAAAAACAGGTGGTCAGATTTCGGTAAAAGTCCCAAACAAGGCTTTGGCCATTATTGAAAAATACAAAGTAGCCGATGGCAATAGCAATGATTATCTTTTTCCTATGTTATCAAACGACTTAAATTGCAACGATCCAAGAGCCGTGGATAGTGCTTTAAGTAGCGCCACTGCCTACATAAATAAAAATTTAAAATTCATTGCTGAAAAGGTAAACATCGATAAACCCTTATCTTTCCACATTAGTCGCCATACATGGGCTACTAGAGCTTTAAGAAAAGGTATAAGTATTGATAAGGTTTCTAAGCTTTTAGGGCATGCTCAACTTAGAGAAACACAGATTTATGCTAAAATCGTTAATGAAGATCTAGACAAAGCAATGGATGTGTTTAACGACTGATTTCCGAAAAAATGACAATTCCAGTTTCAATTACCAAAGAAAAATTCCTAGTTGAGGAGTTAGAAAACCTTTTTGCAGTAGAAGCAGTAATCTATTTCAAGAAGCTTATTAATGAATGGGATACAACCTCTATTGATCCCATGGAATACGATAGAATATTATCTGGCACCGTTTATTGGCAGTTTATCAATTTGATTTATGATAAAATTAAATCACTCAATAATTTTGAAGTCACCCGCTTCTTTGCCTTATCCCTGGCACAATTCAAAACCCACACCCCAGTAAATAGATTAGATAGTTTTACTAAAAAATATCATCAAGAATTTTGGGCACCTATAAAAGTCAAGTTTTCAAAAGATGCGCAAGAACTGCGCTGTGTCAAAGACATTTGGCTGTTTTATGCTAACCATTTTAATAACTTTAAAATAGCTACCGAACAAGGACAAAATGAATACTGGTCGGGTGTATTAGGTGTTTTACCAACTCATTCAAATTTTGATTATTCCAATCCAAAGCACATCAATGAAGACAGTTTTTTAATATTTATTAAAATATTACTGGCAAGTGGCTCACACGCAGTCACTCCTTTTACGTATAAAAAACAATTAAACGATAGCCTTAGAAGTACAAAACACGAGATAATAGGCAATCTTTTAATCTTGATCAAAGACGATAGAAAGCCTTATCTAAATAGCCTAAATCATGCCTTGATCGATTTTAAGAAAACAACTTACACAACTCAGATAGACATAGATAAATGCTTGAAAAAACACAATATCCCAATACCTCTTGCTGAAATAGTAGAAATTGAAAACAAGGACATCTTTGATATTTTATCATCTATCCCTGGACAAGTGAACGGTAAATTTGCATTAGAATACAATGAGCAATGGCACGAAATTCAATTACTTTATTTCAAATTCTACTTTTCAAACTCTCTTATCCGAATACATCGATTCTTAGCAGAACAACTTGAGGAACTTAATCCAAGCACTTACATCCCCGACATAGAAAAACACCGACTCAAAACCAATTTATCAGTGCCACAGCTTGCACTTCTTTTTAAAATGCTCAGCGATTTAAAGCCAAATATTTTCAACATAAATTCTGAAGCTGAACTACTCCGTTTCATTTCCGCAAACTTCGAGACTAAGCAATCAAAAGAAGAAGGTATCAGTACCGATAAACTTCGCATCCTTTTTAACCAACCCGATAGTAAGGCTGCCGACTTTTGGGAGAAACATTACTATACGTTATTGGCAGAAACAAAGAAATTCAAATAAATTTTACAACCTAAAACCCATTATAGCACAAGGTTTCAACTGGGGTTATATAACCGTATGTAACTGTTCTGGCTTCACCATTCTACCCACTTTTACAGTCTAAATATTTCAAATACACTGTAAAATTTTAAAAATGGAAGTAGTAACAATTCAGTCAGAAGCATTCACTCAAATAGTTGAGAAAATCGAAGCAATCAATAACAGGCTCGATGCAAAAGAAAAAGAGCCAAAAGAGCAATGGCTCGATAACATTGAGTTAATGAAGCTGCTAAAAATCTCTAAAAGGACTGCGCAGCATTACCGGGACAATGGCTTTATTTCTTTCTCTCAGGTAGGCAACAAAATCTACTACCGTCTTTCAGATGTGGAAGCTTTATTAAACAAGCACTACAACAAAGCATTTAAGAAATAATTCTTGGCAAATGTCTATTAGTAAAGAAGCCATACTGGCCAAGGTATCAAGCTATGATATTTTTTCTTTTTATCTGCAGCCCTATCACAATACAGGTCGCTTGATAGCCGGCAAAAGTATTTGCAATCCATTCATAGCCGACAAGCAACAAACGCCCTCCTTTAATATCTTCCCATCACTTCCGAGCCACGAATGGAAGTACAAAGATTTTGCTACAGATGAAGATGGTAGTTGTTTCGATCTTGTAATTAATCTTTTCAAATTATCATTCCCTGATGCACTTGCAAAAATCAATACCGATTTTTGCCTTTTGTTAGAAGGGGTTGCTACACCAATAATTAAACAAGCTGATTCAAAACCTGCTATTAATAAAACAAAGCCATTTCAAAAAGTTACTAATCCAAGACCAGCTTCTCAACTTGAAATACCACAACTAAAATTCCGTTTCAAAAAGCGACCACTAACGGAGGCCGAATCCGCCTACTGGCAGAAATATGGTATCACAGCCGAAACACTAACCAGATACAATGTCGTAGCAATTGATGAAGTAAATACAGAAAGTAAAGACGGCAAACCATACACAATTAAAAGCTCTCCTGAAAAATTCATTTTTGCCTACGCAAATGATACCTGGTTAAAACTGTACAAACCATTGGATGAAAAACGCTATCGTTTCCAATATGTTGGCATCAAAGAAGCAAACTATATTTTTGGATGGCAACAGTTACCACAAAAAGCAGAACTGCTAATTATCACTGGCGGCGAAAAAGATGTATTGACTCTGGCAGCAAAAGGTTTCAACGCAATTACCTTGAATAGTGAGACCGCCAATCTTGAAAAGGACTTGGCTGATAAACTAAAGCTTCGGTTTAATAAGATAATTGTCCTTTACGACAATGACGCAACTGGTCTAAAACAATCCCTCCTTTTAGCATCTACACATTGCTTTACCCTTGTCACACTACCCACAATTCCCAACAATGGAAAAGATATTTCAGACTTTTTTGCAAATGGAGGGAAACTCGAAGACCTAAACCAATTACTTGAAACCTCTATAATTCCTATTACAGAAGCTATAACACCTGGTCCAGAGAAAGTAGTTTATAATGCAGTGGAGCTGATGGCCACGGGCAATATGGAGCCTCAATATCTTATGTCACCTATTCTGCCTCAAAAAGGCACAGCCGTTTTGGCTGGCAAACCAGATACAGGTAAAAGTCAGTTTGCAAGGCAATTGTGTATTCAGATAGCTTGTGGACTAACCAACTTTCTCGACTTTGAAATAACACCTATTTACAACAGAGCTATTTATGTAGCAACGGAAGATAATCTGGAAGCTACTAGATACCTGATGAATAAACAAATGAAAGGGTTGAACCAAGAACCCAAAGAAAACCTTCGTTTTATATTTGGTGATACTATGGAACAGGAAGAAGTGCTGTCCGAGCTTGACACTCAATTAACGGAAGCCCCAGCAGATCTGGTAGTGGTGGATAGTTTCGGAGATATTTTTAAAGGTGGCGACAACAATAACAATATGGCGATGCGCAATACCGTGAAAATATTCGACAAAATTGCCAAACAACATAACTGCCTCATTCTTTTCGTTCACCACATCAACAAAGGTGCATACCGCCAAGCCCCCGGGCAAGAACATATTCAGGGCGGTGCCGGGCTAATGCAAAAAGTACGCTTAGGCATTCAATTGTCAGAAGGTGAAGACAATACAAGATATTTTACAGTAGTCAAGGGCAATTACTGTCCGCGTGAATATAAACAAAATTCAATAGTGCTGGACTTCTCCGAAGAAACTTTCCTATTCTCCAATACGGGCAAGTTAGTTCCAACTTCAGATCTAGGCACAGCACCAGATACAGGTAAAAAAGAAGAAAAGTATTCTGAACTAGCTTCTATTGCAGATGAAATATTTGGAAGCAAAATCCTCTCATACAGCAGCTTTGTAAAAAGCTATTCCGACATCACTGGCAAAAGTATTGCCACAGCAAAGCGGGCACATGTGAACCTGAAAAAGCTAGACCTCATTGTCGATTGCAATGGTAGCTATCGCTTAACCAATCCTATTACAGACACTTATTCAGGCGAAGAAGACGAAGAAGCCCCGTTTTAAAAGTTTGGTATCATGGTATCATTTGTCTAGGGGTTTTGATACCATGATACTTGATACCAGTTCCTGTACTAACAGTATTTATCATTCAACCAACCCTATTAATTACACTTATACAAGTTAAAAAGTCTAAGAAGCCCCATTATAGTATCATGGTATCATGGTATCATGGTATCATTTGTCTAGGGGTTTTGATACCATGATACCTGATACCAGTTCCACTATAAACAACATTTATCATTCAACCAACCTTTTAAATACACTTATTCAAGCGAAGAAAATAAAGAAGCCTCGTTTTGGTAGTTTGGTATCATGGTATCATTTGTATAGGTGTTTTGATACCATGATACCTGATACCAATTAGGATACTAACATACACCTATTAAAATCTATTCATCACGAGATAAAAGCAATCTTTAATAACTGAGCTCATAATCTCTTTCGATAAAAATAGCCTTGAAAAAAAGGGCTCACCCAAATATTGTGGGGACTAAGCAAAAAGTTTGGCAAGCCTAAATAGAAAGAATTTAGTATCCGTTACTCCCCTTAGATTAGCCCTGAATAGCTTTAACTTGGAATTGAAAGATTCAGCATTCGCGTTTGTGTTCCTATTAGTAAAGAAATTGAGTATGTTGTCAATATTGCCTTTTACCGTATTTGCCACTGTGTAAAATTCTTTGATTTGTTTTTCCATAACATCATTACACCATGCTGTAAATCTTACCTTGGCAGACTCAATGCTTTTATCTTCATAAATGTTCCTGAATGCCAAAGTATGTGAATAAGCTGCCTTTAATTCCGGGTATCTTTTAAAAAGAATAGTAGCCCTCTGTGTCTGGTTTTGAGTCCACTCATTTTCCTTCTTCACCAATACATACCTGCACCTGGCA
>CANCVE010000061.1 GCA_947381435.1 Chitinophagaceae bacterium | reverse complement strand
ATAGAAGTACAATTAAATATAAGTATGTTTAAACTGAGTGGTGGTGTAGTATTTTTTTATCATTTGTTAGATATTACTAACTTCTAAAATGCCAATTATGCTCTGTACTGAATGAAAAAACAGAAACAAGTAGGATAATTTCTTTTTTTTGCAAAAAAAATTACTTTAAATGCAAAACAAATACTTTCGCAAAAATAATTTTACAGAAAGCATAAAAATTAAGGTCTACATCTAGTTTACATTGCACCACTAAAAATGCTATTAAGCACAACAAGTATGATAAGAAAGATTTTATTTACATCGCTAACGGCCATTGTGCTAGGTATTCCGGTAAAAACAATGGCATGGGGAGCCAAAGGGCATCAATTGGTAGCTGAAATTGCTTTTAAGTATCTTGATGAGAATACGCAAAACTTAGTAAAGCATTATTTGAAACGCACTTCTATTGATGAAGCAGGTACTTGGATGGATGATAATAGATCGAATAACTATTATGATTATATGAAACCTTGGCATTACATTGATATACCAAGAGATAGTGTTTATAAGCCAACAAATGAGGGTAATATTGTTACGGTATTAAACAGTGTGATTGCTGCAATGAAACATAAAGAAAATCTAAAGGATAGCAAAATAAAGGAGTATGTATTGATTGCGTTTCATTTAGTGGGCGATTTGCATCAACCATTACATACTGGATATACCGAAGATAAGGGTGGTAATACTGTGTACATTCAAGCGCCTGAATATTCTGGTAATCTTCATAGTTTTTGGGATACACAAATTATTGAACAGAGGAAAATAAATATTGATAGTTGTACTCAATATTATAGTACTTACTCTCCCGCACAAATAAAGGGCATTACAAACATAAACTTATTGAAATGGATGAAAGAGTCTCGTACTTTGCTAGATCCCGTATATAATTTTAAGGAAAATAAGGTTACGAAAGAATATGTAGATAGTAACGTAGAAGTAATAGAAAAGCAACTTTTAATAGCTGGTTTACGGTTGGCAAGTGTATTGACTGAAATGTTTAAAGCTTAATTTTCAATTAGTCTACTTTTTTATAAAGTTATCTAGTTTTGTAATTTTTATTTTGTTTCATTATTAGGTTATCAAGAACATGTTCATGCGAAATATTATTATCTCGGGTTTTATAATTTATCTTTTAGGTTTTAATTCGGCCAAAGCCCAGATTAAAATTTTATTTGATGCTACCAAAGCCGAAACTGCTGGTAGTGCAGAATGGGTAATAGATGCCGATAAAAATAATTTATATTGGTCTAAAACAGGAACAGTTTCTACCACTGGTAATAATGCGAATGCACAAAGACTTCCATCTCCTGATCAGAGTTTAGTGACAGCCTCTACAACTGATACATTTTGGACAGGCGCATTGTCTAGTTGGGCAATTGATTGTGTGAAGAAGGGTTATTATGTAGAAACCTTGCCTTATAATGGTAAAATAACTTACGGAGATAAAACAAATGTGCAAGACTTAAGCAATTACAAGATTTATGTAATTTGTGAACCGAATATCCTGTTCTCTGCTGTAGAGAAAACTGCCATTTTGAACTTTGTAAAGAATGGTGGCAGTTTGTTTATTATTTCTGATCACGCGGGTTCTGATAGAAATAACGATGGTAATGACTCTCCAACAATCTGGAATGATTTCTTTACAAATAATGGTATTGTGAAAAATCCATTTGGTATTAGTTTTTATGCTACAAATCCAAACATAAAGGTGTACCCATCTGATATAACAGAAGTAAGTACGAAATTAATTAAAACAACAAACCCAATAACAAATGGCACCTTTGGTACTGTTAAAAAGTTTAGCTATTCTGGTGGAACTACAATGCTATTAGATACAACTGCTAATAATACAGTTCGAGGTGTAATTTTTGCCAATGAATCTACTAGTACACTTGATGGAGCGATGGTAGTTTATGCTAGATATGGGAAAGGGAAAATAGTAGCAACTGGAGATAGTTCTCCTGTGGATGATGGTACTGGATCAAGTGCCTCTACACTCTATAAAAGTTATTCTGGAGACAGTAGAGTTGGGGATAATCATCGTTATATGTTTATGAATTCAATTATTTGGTTAGGAATTACTGATACGGTTTTGCCTATAAAGTTTATTAATATTTCTAGTAAAAGTAGTAATTCAACTATGACAATTTGTTGGCAAACAATATCATCAAATCAACAGCAGTCTAGTTTTCAGGTGGAACGTTCATTTAATGGAATTGACTTTACGTATTTAGGAAGTATTAATACTCCAAAAAATACAGTTAATGGTGTTGCTAATTATGAATATGCAATACAGGAAGAGCCAACCTTAATTGTGTACTATCGTATTAAGTCTGAGGAAAATGGCATAGTTACTTATTCCAAAGTTGTAAAACAAAATGCAAATGCGGCCGTTCGCCCAATTAATATTTATCCTAATCCATTTTCATTAAATAAAGACAATATCATTACAATCTCTGGGTTATCATTGGGGAGTCAAGTGGTTATAACCAATCTAATTGGGGAAAAATGTTTTGAAACAAAAGCATCAAACTCAACTTTAACTTTAAATGCAAATAAAATTAGTAACCAACCTTTCACTCAAGGTCTTTACGTTGTTACGGTCAGAGATATAAATGGTACTAGAACCAATTGCAAATTAGTAGTAAATAAATAGTTGTGGTAAAGGTAGATTAGTAGGTGGTTGATATAAGTTACCTATAAAAGATGTTTACTTTTTTTAAAAGAACAATGAAAGTAGGGAAGTGATCACTGTAACCACCTCTATAATTAAATCCACTCCAAGTACGCATTGGATAGCCTTTGAATAGCCCAGTATTCTCAGTCATGAAATCTTTATTAAAAACAAATTGTTTGTAATAAAAATAACCAATCTGTTGCTTATTTAGCCAAGAGTGTGTAACCATAATTTGATCGAATAAGCTCCAAGTGTCTTGGTATGCTAAAGTACCAATACCCTTTTCATAAAATTCAGTCCATGGGTTGTAAATACCGCCCTCTTTAACATCAGAAATTATACTAATAGCTTTTAATACTTTTATAATGCTTGGGCTTGTAGGTTCATCATTTAAGTCGCCCATGATTATAATTTTTGCATCCGGCTCCGTTTTATATATTTCTTCTTGCTGCATTTTGCAAACTGCTGCTGCGGCGGCTCTTTCATTAGAAGTTTCGTTTTCACCTCCTAATCTACTAGGCCAGTGGTTAACTAATATATGTACCGTTTCGCCATCAAGTTTGCCTTTTACCCATAATACATCTCGGGTGTATTTTACATATTTCCCTTTACTTGGTAGTGTAACAAACAAAGATTTGCTTTCCTGAACGGTAAAGTATTTGGGGTTATATATCAATGCAACATCAATGCCTCTTGCATCCTTGCAGTCATAATGAACAATTTTGTATTTACGATTAATGAGCATTGAACTATGAATTAAATCATTTAGAACTGAGTCATTCTCAATTTCTGCTAATCCAATCAATGCAATACCATCTTTATTAATATCTGTACCAATTTGAGAAATGACTGAAGCTAGTTTTAGTACCTTGTCTTGATAAATTGCAGAGTTGTACTTATAAACACCTGTAGGGGTAAAGTCATAATCATTAATTTTAGGATCATGAATGGTATCATAAAAATTTTCGCAGTTGTAAAATGCAACAACAGCAACTTTATAATTGGTTTGTGATTGAGACGATACAATAGAAATGACGAAAAAAAACAACAGAAAAGATTTCATTTTATATATTTTGAGTAAACATAGTGTGTTAAGCAAGTAAAAAAACTGATTTCTGCATTATTTACAATAAACTTTTCAAAATTTGTCATTTATGGGATTCTTATAGCTATTTTTGGACGGAAAATAAAATTTTTATATGATGAAGTTCGGTTACTTAATTCTGTTGATTGGCATTTTTAGCACTGCCTTTTCGCAGAAAACTATTGGTAAACAAGCCAATGGAGATTCGTTATCGCCAAAGATTGATAGTTCATTAAATGAAGAAGTTAATTCGAACTTAATAGATAATATACCAGTTGTTGCTATTGATGATAATGATTTAAATAATTTGGGTACACAAAGTATATCTTCATCATTATCAGCATGGAGGGATCCATTCATTAACGCCACTTCTTTTAATTTTTTTATTGCTCGATTCAGAGTACGTGGATACAACCAGAATAACTCAACCACTTTTATGAATGGGGCTAAATTGGAAAATTTGGATAATGGGGGTAGCAATTTTGGTGCATTTAGTGGATTAGCGGGGGTATTAAGAAATAGGCACATTACAAATGGTATCCATCCCAATACATATGGGTATGGAGGAATCGGGTTTAATACCGAAATTGACACCCGTCCAAGTTCTCAAAGAAAACGTACCGAATTTGGTTATTCAATTTCAAACGGAAATTATACGCATAGATGGTCTTTCACGCATTGTACAGGTGTAAATAAAAATGGTTGGGCCTTTACAATTAGTGGAAGTAGAAGGTGGTCTGATGAAGGGTATGTGCCTGGGACATACATAGATAGTTGGAGTTATTTTGTAGGTGTAGATAAGAAGTTTGGTCAAAATAGAACAGTGTCTTTGGTTGTGTTCAATACGCCAACTGAAAGGGGGGGGCAAAGAACTTCTGTAAATGAGATGGATTCTTTGGTAGGAAGCCATTACTATAATTCTGCTTGGGGTTATCAAAATGGTAAAAAGAGAAATGCGTCGGTTAACAAAACCAATCAGCCTTATATCATACTTTCCGATGAAACAAAATTTAATAATAGTACTTCTCTAGTTAATACCGCTTCTATCAGTTTTGGTACAAGAGGATTTACAGGGTTAGAATATTTTAATGCACCCAATCCTGCACCAGATTATTATAGATATCTTCCAAGTTACTATCCAGATTTTCCTTTGACAGCGAGCGCGATTGCAGAACAAATAAGAACTAATGTTAATAAACGCCAAATCAATTGGCAAGGAATATATGATGCAAATAGATCACACTCAGAAACTATAAATAACGCTACAGTTAATGGAGTAACAGGACAAACATACACAGGGCAACGTTCTAATTATATTCTAGGGGAGCGCGTGTTGTCTTCTCAAAGAGCAAATTTTAGTTCTACTTTCAATAAAAGGTTTAAACGTGTTGAACTTACTACAGGTATCTTATTATTAACTCAAAATGATCATAACTATAGACAAGTTGATGATTTGCTAGGGGGTAATTTTTATCTTGATTTAAATCAATTTGCTTCTGGAAGTTCCCCTTCAAATTCGTTGAGGTTATATCCTGATTTGCATAAACCAAATAATATTGTAAAAGTTGGTGATAAGTATGGGTATGACTACAATGCACACATTAACAAAGAACAATTCTGGTCTCAATGCATCTTAAAGTTTAAAAGGCTAGACCTTTTTGCAGCAGTTGAAATTTCTAGCACTCAGTTTTGGAGATATGGTAATATCGCTACAGGGTTGTATCCAAACAATTCTTATGGAAAGTCGAAGGTGTACAGTTTTACAAACTACGGTATAAAGGGTGGAGCTACTTACAAGGTTGATGGAAAGAATTATTTATTTGTGAATGCTTCTTTTGAGACAAAAGCACCTGATTTTAGGAATGTTTATTTATCACCTAGCAGTAGAGATCAGGTTCAGGATAACATAAAAAATGAAAAAGTAACTAGTGTAGAAGCTGGGTATTTGTTTAATGGCCCCACTTTAAAGCTTCGTGCTACAGGATATTACACTAGAACGAAAGATGAAATGCGCGTTCAAGGCTTTTATAATGATGATTATTTTACGTTTACAAATTACGCTACAAATAACATTGCTAAAGTTCATTTTGGTAGTGAAATAGGATTTGAAGCAAAAATAATTCCAGTAGTGACAGTTACGGGTGCAGCCTCAATAGGTAGATATTATTTTGATAGTAGACAAAACGCAACCACAGTAAATGATAACACTCAGGGTGTTTTGGCACGTGATACTGTTTATTCACAGAACTATCGGGTACCAAATACGCCTCAAGAAGCTTACAGCTTAGGTATTCAATATAGGTCAAGAAACTATTGGTATATTGGTTTAAATGGAAATTATTTCAAACAAATATGGGAAAGCACAAATCCAATTCGTTTAACAAGGTCAGCCGTATCGAATGTAGACTATGGTAAACCTGAGTATAATAATATAATAAAGCAAAATAGATTGCCAAATCAATTTACACTAGATTTGAATGCAGGATGTTCTTGGAGACTGCCAAAACAATGGTTGAACAAAAGTTTCTCTTTGTTTATGCTGAATGGTAGAGTAAGTAATTTATTGAACAATAAAGATCTTGTAACTTTCGGCGGACAACAACTAAGATTTGATAGTAATAATCTTGATAAATTTCCTCCAAGATATACTTATGCTAATGGATTGACATTTGCCTTGAACGCTACACTTAGATTTTAATACATAAACACAATTGATAAAACATTCACAATTAAATTTAGTAAAATGAAAAATAAAAATTTCCTTCTGTTTGGTACATTATTGATGGTTGTATTTGCAACCGTAATAACGATTTCGTGTAATAAGAAATTCGATGAACCACCTACATCCGCCCAAATAGAACCCGATACATCTGTAACTAATCATATAATTAGTGTTAAAGATTTAAAATTGAAACATACTATTGGAGGGCTTGAAGAAATTACAGATAATGTTTATCTAAAAGTTACCGTTAGCGCCGATGACAAAAGTGGTAATCTATACAAATCGTTAGCAGTTCAGGATTTAACAGGTGGTATCATGTTAAAGCTTGATCGTAGCAATCTTTACACGGATTATCCTGTAGGCAGGAAGCTTTATATTAAATGCAAAGGTCTCTACGTAAGTGATTACAATCATTCCATAGACTTGGGCGTTCTAGACAATAGTACCCCCGGAAGCCCTGCCTTAGGTAGCATTCCTGCTGTATTTTTTGAAACATTTATCACTAAATATACGCTTGGAGATACTGTAACCATTAAACCTAAAGTTGTAACCTTAGCTCAACTTAAAGCTGTTGCAGCACTAACTGGTATTAATATTATCAAGAAAGATACATTGCAAAATGTGCTAATTAAACTTGAAAAAGTACAATTTGCAAATTCTGATACAGGATATATCTATTCTGATACATCAGCTGCAAAGAAATCTGTCTCTAGAAATCTAGTTGATTGTGATGGCATTAGTGGAGTGGTGCTTTACACGAGTGGTTTTTCGGATTTTTCAAGTGTAAAAATACCTAAAGGAAAAGGTTCTATTACGGGCATTTATGTGCCTTACAACAAAACAGCCGAAGTTATTATTCGTGACACTAGTGATGTGAAACTTGATTCTCTTAGATGTGGAACATCAACTCCTTCAACAGGGACAACATTGTTTAGTGAAACATTCCCTGGAATTGTTAATAAAGCCATAATCACAACTACTGGCAGTAGTAATGTTTGGCAAAATATTGCAGAAGTTGGTGGAGTATCGTATGTAGGTTTTGTGTCTAGCACAAGTAGTTTGGCTAGTATTTCTTCTTTTGGTAGTACGGCTCCAATAGTAACAAGTTGGCTTATTACTCAGGCTATCACTATACCTTCAAGTGCAAGTTCTCCAATTTTATCATTTAGCACTGTTGATGGTTATGACAAGGGGTCGACATTCCAATGCTTGGTTTCTACTAATTATAATGGGAATAGCACCCCGTCTACCTCAGCATGGGATGTGCTACCTATGACAATGCCAGTTAGTACTGCTACTGGGTATAGTAAGGCAGCTCAATCTAACATAGATATGAGTGCTTATATTGGTAAAACTATTTTCTTAGCTTGGAGATATGATGGAACGAATGTAAAAACGACTACTTATGAGTTCGGCAATGTATCTTTAAAATATAACTAATAGCTAAGCTAAAAAATAGTTTTGTAAAAGTAAACGGACTGTCTCAAATTAAATTGGGGCAGTCCGTTTACTTTTGTAAAAGATAAAAGCGAAATTTGATTGAAATTTGTGTTTACTAATAGTTCAGTCTTGATAATTTATATAAAATCATAATATGGCATTGAGGCAGGGAGGGTTTCATTCAGGAACTCATTTCCTTTGTATGTAATAGGACTTATTGATTAAAATATCTCACTCTCATATGTAAAGAATAGGACTTGTTTTATGTGCTAAAATAGATATGCCGCCGCTTATGGTTAAATCAATTATTGTGCTTCTGCTTGTGTTTTTAGGTTATTAAGGTTCTTCTCCATCATTGTTCCCATAATTTTATCACTCATCATAGATGCAAAACGTTCCCAAGGATACCAACCAATTTGTTGTATAAATTGCCAGTGAACTGCGGCCGTATTTTGCCCCTTTTGTTGAAATATCTCCATTGTACTTTCCTGTGTCCCATTATTTTTTGTTTCCCAAACCGAATTAACCACCCTGTTTTCATTATTTAATTGGGTTATAGTTACAGTTGTGCTTCCAAGATTTGCCTTTAAAGGAGTCGTTAGGGTAACTGTAGTGTCATTTAATCCATCAATCCATTTTTTCCATCCAATTATATCCTTTGTTAAAGCATAAATAGAGTCTTTAGGTGCAGAAATGTCTACTACTCTAGAAACAACCACTGTAGATGGGAAGAGTAGACCAATGCTGGTAGCAACTAAAAAAAGGAAGAAGATGCTTATAAAAAAAAGGTTAATAAATTTCATAAATCTGAATGAATAATCTGAATTAAAAAAGGTCTAATTGTAAAAGCGTTAATTATACAAGTATAAAAAGCTATTTTATTGAAATAACTTGAACCTTCTAATAACTAATCACTAACACCTGCTTACTCCCATTTAAACACTTTCCAAACAATAAAGTAAATAAGAAGCGTCCACAATCCCAAAGCACCAATGTTTTGCCAACATTCAAATATGCTTGCGCCTTCAAACGAGATCTTGCGCATGGCAAGATTGAAGTGTGTAAGAGGAAGTATTTTACAGCATGTTTGTAGCCATTCTGGAAACACTGATATTGAAAAGAATGTACCTGATAATAACATCTGAGGTAAACTGAAAATGTTTATCATCAAAGGAATCATCGTATCGTTTTTTACGATGCTTGAAAAGATAAGACCAACGCCCATTAGCATCAATAATAAGAAGATACTAAGCCCCACCATCTCTAAAAAGGTAATGAAACCGTGTGCTAGCGTGAATCCAATAAAGAAATGCCCAACAGTAATAAGTACCAATACATTTATTAACTGAAAGAATATTCTACTGAATCCTATCCCCAATAATATGTTTAATTTGTTTACTGGCGTGGCATAAAAACGTTTTAATACCAACTGTTCACGTAGGTTGAAAAAGGTGAATGCAATGCCAAAAAGAGTTGAGAATAGCAAGGAGAAACCAATTTGCCCGGGCAGTACAAAGTCGATGGTTTTATATAGACGTACATTATAAATATCTTGTTTGACAGTAACCAATGCAGCTTTATTGCCGCTAATTCTCTTTTCTAGTTTATCAGAAAGGTTTTCTAATAATGGAATTAATTGCATCATATCTAGGCTACTTGCAGATGTAGATTTGATGGTTAAATTAAAATGTGGAAGTGCTTGAGTGGAATCGTGTGAAACTTGGGATTCAATATCCAATATGCCTACCAGTTTACCTTTCTCTAGCTCTTTGCGCATTTCTATTGTGTCAGGAAATGATTTTATAACGATAAAAGGCTGGCTAATAATGGTTTTGAATAGAATATTTGTAGTATCACATTTAGGAGAAAGCGCTAGGTTGAACCGTGTAAGATTATTGCCGCTAAATGCTCCAAAAATAAAAACGAAGACTAAGGGAAACAATAAACTAAAAACGAAAGACTGAGGATTTTTTAAGCTGGCTAGGAAGCTTGCTTTTGTAATGGCTCCCAATGCCTTAGATTGATTATATCGACTACCCATATTGTTTGTTAAGCTGCAAATCTATTTGATTACTAACAATATTGATTTAATAAAGATTTAAGAGAAATTAAAATTATGGCAAATAAGTAAACCTACTCTTAGATTTTGTGCTCGTTAAGCCATTAATTAAATAAATAATCAATCCCATTTATTCCAGATTAATCTGACTCTTTTGGTGGTTAACAGGTGTCTATTTAACCATAGCTTACATTCATTAGAGGAAAAATTAGTGAATATAATAGGAAAAGTATATTCTGGTAAAACCCTTTGCTGTCTTGTGTTTCGCCGTATATGCAATGGCTGCTAAATCGATAATTTTTTAATTATTGGGTTACCTTTTATGTCCTTGTGGTATTAAAAGTATATCTGCAGGTAAATAAAAATCAATTTCTCTCTCTTTAACGAGATGCCTAGCCTGCTTGAAAAATGACTTCTGCTTCGCCCTGTGACCATAAGAAAAAAGGGTAAACTTCTAACAACTGTACACTTGTCGTGTGATTAAAGATTTTTTAATTTTTAAATTAAACAGTTATGAAAAAAGTAAATTTAAACGTAGTAGCAAAAAGATTGTTTTTAGGTAATATTGTAGCAGCATTAATGTTCTTGTCGGTCCAAGCATCTGCTTCAACTATCAACTTTGAAGATAGTGCAAACGGTGCGGATACAGCTAAGGCCAATAAACTTGAGGTAAAATACATTGGTAATTCTGCAAGTAATTTGAACTTTGATATACACTATACAAACCTAAAAGGCACAAACTTTGTTTTTGTGGTAAAAGATGAAAATGGTGAAGTTATTTATGAGAAATCATACAATAACAAACAATTTCACAAAAAAGTAGAACTTTCTAAAGCTGAAGATGTAAGAAATGTTAGTTTCAACATCTATTCTTGTGATGGAGATTTGATACAATCAAAAGAAGTAGTAATAAATACCAGATATGTAGAAGATCTATTGGTTAAGATTAATTAGCGAAAACTGATTTATTGTTGAACTTAAATTGTGAGTGGATATTTTAAAGGAGAAGGCTGACTTGGAATGTAAGTTCTAGGCAGCCTTCTTTGCTTTTATCCAATTGATGTTATTAATATCTGTTTTCAATCATATTTTTAAGTTGATTACCGCCTTTATTAGTCACAAAATATACATAATAACGATATATGAAAGGAAGAAGGCAGTACATTAAAGAATAATATTCTATTTTCGCAGACATGAGTAAGGAACAATTAACAAGTTATCCAAAAGATAAAATCAATATCTTGTTTTTGGAGAACATTAGCGACAAGGCAGTGCAATACTTTAAGGATCAGGGATACGTAAATGTATCAAAGTTGAATGGTGCACTCAGTGAAGAAGAATTAATTAAAGCAGTGAAGGATGTTCATTTGCTTGGAATTCGATCAAAATCTCAAATAACACAAAAAGTACTGGAGTCGGCTAAAAAGCTGCAAGCAATAGGGTGTTTCTGTATTGGTGTAAATCAGGTAGATCTAAAGGCGGCTACCAAACTAGGGGTTTCTGTTTTTAATGCGCCATATAGTAATACTAGGAGTGTGGCTGAGCTTGTAATTGGATTAGCAATCATGCTTATAAGGAGGATTCCCGATAAAAACAAGGCTGCACACGAAGGCATTTGGAATAAAGTAGCTACAGGTAGCTATGAAATGCGTGGTAAAACAATTGGCTTATTAGGGTATGGTAACATTGGATCTCAGGTAAGTGTTATTGCAGAAAGCCTTGGTATGAAAGTATTGTTTTACGATACTGAAACCAAATTGCCCTTGGGTAATGCCATTGCTGCAAAATCGTTGAAGGATTTAGTAAGTAAATCTGATATCGTCTCTTTGCATGTGCCAGAAACTGATGCCACTAAGAACCTCATTAATAAAAGTGTGTTGAAGAGCTTTAAGAAAGGTTCTATATTGATAAACTATGCCAGGGGAGAAGTGGTTGATTTGGATGCATTGGCAGATTCTTTAAAAGATGGTCACATTAGTGGAGCGGCGATTGATGTTTTCCCTTGGGAGCCAGAAAAGAATGGTGATAAGTTTACAACGCCATTGCAAGGTTTGAGCAATGTAATTCTTACGCCACATATTGGCGGAAGTACCGAAGAAGCGCAAGCAAATATTGGTGAAGATGTAAGCATTAAGCTATACCAGTTTTTAGAAAAGGGTATTACGAATGGTTCTCATACTGTTCCTGCAATTGGGTTGCCACCTGTTGATGGGGCACACAGAATACTTCATATTCATAATAATGTTCCCGGTGTTTTGAGTGCAATCAATACCGAGTTGGCAAGCCATCACATAAACATACTTGGACAGTACCTTAAAACGAACGAAGAAATAGGGTATGTAGTACTTGATGTAGATAAGAAACTTTCTGCCCAAGCTGCTGAGCTTTTGAGGAATGTGAAAGAGACTATTAAGGTAAGGATGTTATATTAGTACGAGAATCGTGAGGAACGATAGTCGAAAGTTTGTTTCTAGAACTTGCGCTTATCGTTTACTCGCGATTTCCGATTTGAAATAGAAAGGCTATGAATGAAGGAATAGAACAATTGAAGGAAGCATTGTCTTTTTCGCCTGATAATGTCCCATTGCGTTTGCATTTGGCAGAATTGATGGTTAAGGGATTTATGCTTGATGATGCAGCTGCACAATATCAAGAAATACTGAATAGAAATTACGGTAATGACAAGGCTCGTAAAGGTTTGGCGAGTGTATTTTACAAGCAAAAGAAGTTTTCGGCTGCCATACTTGTTTACGAAGCTTTATTATCAGATAATAAACTTGGAGGAGAGGAACTAGTGCCTTATGTAAAATGCTTGATAAAAGAAAACTCTCACAATGAGGCCGTAGAAATTTATAAAAAAGTATTGCAACAAGTACCCGGGTTTAAGGATGACGAAATAGACGGTATTCTTAGAATGCCTACTGTAAGTGCCAAGCGTAATAGCTTTGACGACGATGAATTGGAGGATGATATTGATGATATTTTTGGTGGACAAGAGTTTGAAGATGATGGAACTAGCTTTTTAATGGAGAAGCCTGACCTAAAGTTTGAGGATGTGGGCGGCATGAAAAAAGTAAAGAATGAGATTGCCTTAAAAATCATTCAACCGCTTAAAAATCCTGATTTATATAAGGCTTTTGGCAAAAAAACGGGCGGTGGTATATTGCTTTATGGCCCTCCGGGTTGTGGTAAAACGTATTTGGCCAAAGCCACGGCTGGAGAGATAGATGCAAAATTCATCAACATTGGTCTGCATGATATTCTTGATATGTGGATGGGTAATAGTGAGAAGAACCTGCATGAAGTGTTTGCTCAAGCTAGGAACAATGCCCCTTGTGTTCTTTTCTTTGATGAGGTTGATGCCATTGGCGCCAGCAGAAGCGATTTGAAAGGAAGTAGTATGCGTCATGTAATTAATCAGTTTTTGGCTGAAATGGATGGCGTAGAACATAATAATGATGGCGTATTGATATTGGCGGCAACGAATGCTCCTTGGAGTGTAGATAGTGCTTTTAGAAGACCTGGAAGATTTGATCGTGTAATATTTGTTGCGCCCCCCGATACAGAAGGAAGAATGGAGGTTTTGAAACAACATTTAAAAGAAAAACCTACTGAATCTATCGATTTAGCTGCTGTGGCTAAAGTAACTGAGGAATACTCGGGGGCCGATTTGAAAGCAGTTGTTGATATTGCAACTGAGTATAAACTAGAGGAGTCATTAGCAAAAGGATCTATAGAAAAGTTAACTACAAAGGATTTGTTGAAGGCTGCCAAACAGCACAAAAATACAACTGCAGAATGGTTTAGTACTGCTCGTAATTATGCATTGTATTCTAATGAGACTGGTTTGTACAATGACATTTTGGATTATTTGAAGATAAAGAAATAGGGGCGAAGTAGAAAGTCGAAAGTCATAAGTTAAGAGTTATAGTTTTGAAAACTAACGACTTTCGACTTATGACTTTCGACTTTTTTTAATAATTTAATATGCTGAATCGGGATAACTTACTACGGAGAGCTGAATTTTTACGAAGACAAAAACGTCTTAAAGAAGCGGAAAGAGAGGTGGGCGTTGTGCTACAATCTAACCCGGAGGACGTAGAAGCATTGATAATATTGGGACATTGCAAGATAGATGCAAGGCTTTTTGATGAGGCAATAGTTATCTTGAAGCAATGCCTACAATTTGATAGTAGCAAGGACTATATATTCTATTTACTTTCTTTTACCTATTACCAAAAAAGTGATTCCAAAAATGCACTCAACTACTTAAAAGAGGCATTGTCTATTTTTCCTTACAATCCGGGTTATTTTGCCTTGGCAGCGCACATCCACTTAGATGATAAAGACTATCAATCTGCTTTAGCGGCCGCAGATACAGGTTTGTCCATTGATGCTGAAAATGTTTCTTGCTTAAATGCGCGTTCTACTGCGTTATTTAGATTGAATAAAAAAGATGAAGCTAGAGATAGTATACATGAGGCCTTATCAATAGATCCAGAAAACTACATTACCCATACCAACTACGGCTGGCATCACCTAGAGAAAGGACGGCATAAAGATGCAGAGGTTCATTTTAAAGAGGCATTAAGAATCAATCCAAACTATGCGTATGCAAAACAAGGGTATAAATCGGCTTTAAAGTCTAAGCTCATATTCTACAAATGGTTATTACAGAGTAATCTTTGGTTAAGCCAACAAAGCAAGAAGCTGAGAATGGGAATCATTTTTGGCTTGTGGTTATTGGTGGCTGGCATTAATACTGCCGCCGAAAACTCTCCTTTTCAGTATTTCTGCTATAGTGTTATGTTAGTTTATTTTGCTATAGTTATTTTTTCGTGGATTGGTAGTTCGTTGGCTAACTTATATTTATTGGCTACTCCCCACGGTCATTATATTCTTTCAAATCAAGAAAAATGGAGTGCAAGAATGGTCGGTATTTCCTTGATCCTCTCTCTCTTATTACTTGGGTTAGTACAATATTTCAACAGTAACTATCTATTTGTGGTTGGTGTAGTAGCCTGTTTTACCCTTATTTTCAACGAAATAGACTTCCCCATTAAACCGTTTAGGGTAAAAGGGCGTGCATTGTTCAGCCATATTATTCTTACTACCGGGCTACTTTGTTGCCTAGTGGCATGTTTTAGTTTACCAATAGCTACTTGGATCGCCATAGTCTATGGATTTCTCTTTGTAGGCTTTATTTGGTCTGGTTCCATTCGGTCTACGATCTAAAAGTGAAGTGTTTTTACATCTTCCCAACGTTTCAATACTACTTCTCTTAATGTCGGGAGGTGTTCTCTCAATCTCGGGAGGTGTTCTCTCAATCTCGGGAGGTGTTCACTTAATCTCGGGAAGTGTTCCCTTAATCTCGGGAAGAGTTCCCTCAATCTCGGGAGGTGTTCCCTTAATCTCGGGAGGTGTTCTCTTAATCTCGGGAGGTATTCCCTTAATCTCGGGAGGTATTCCCTTAATCTCGGGAGGTTGTCTTAACGCTTTACGATCATGCCCAAAATCAGTCAGTAAGATGTAACGAACAAATCCTCACAGCTTAAGAGAGTATAAATAAACTACTAAATTGCTACACAAAGGCTGGATAATTGATTAGGATAGGGACTTTATATGTCAAATAATAATTGTAAGTTATGATAGTTTAACAAAGATGCCTTTCTGATTATTTTACAAAATTTGTCTTATTTTCTTTTAAATTCAATTGTATACAATACTATTGCTGAATAATTTTTACTTATGTATAAAAGCATTGCAGTTTTTTGTGGTAGTAAATTGGGAAATAACCCGTTGTTTGAGACTCATGCAAATGAACTTGGCAAATGGATGGCTGAAAATGGAATTAGCCTTGTTTATGGGGGCGGAAGTGTTGGAATGATGGGGGTTATTGCAGATAGTGTGATGCAAAATGGGGGAGAAGTGATTGGTGTGATACCTAAGGCTTTGTTTAAATGGGAAAAAGGGCATCAAAATATTTCTGTTTTACACGAAGTAGAGGATATGCACGTTAGAAAGCGAATGATGTATGAGTTATGTGATGCGGCGATAATACTTCCTGGCGGCAATGGTACGCTCGATGAATTATTTGAAATAATAACCTGGAACTCTCTAGAGATACACTCAAAAAAAGTAATCCTGCTGAATACTGCAGGATATTATAATCATTTAATAGCTCATCTTGAATATTCTCAGCAGCAAGGTTTTATTCATGGTGACTGGAGAGAAAAACTAACTGTTGTTGAAAGTGTTGAAACTATCTTATCTTCTTACGGAAAGGATAAAAATTAAAACCACCACGTACAATCGGAACTAAAGAAACTTGGCCAGTAGAATAATTGTATGAATTGTATGGTGAGTACTTATCCTTGCCTAAATCTACCATGATTAAGGTGTAAAAATAGCTTTCCCCAATTACTCTTTGACCTAAGCCAATACCTGCCAAGAAGCTATTACTTTTTATTTTTGTTATATAGGTGTAGCTACTAGTAATTTCTTTTTGTCTACCCCAATCTTGTTCTGGCATTAATTGAATAAAAAAGTTATTCATAGGGTAGATTCTGATAAAAGCACCTAAACTGTAAGTAGTATAACGGTATTTAGCATCATACGCTGAGCTAGTTGTAGAAGTATAGTTTATACTTGTAGACAAACCAACATCAACTAAATCAGATAAAGAATAACCTATATCGGGTATTGCGCCAATATTAAAGGTGTTATTTGTTGTATTATCACCATTTTGACTAGTACCATAACCAAGACTTAAACCTCCACCAGTGAATACTCTAGTGATGTCGAATCCATGAGCCTCATAATCGTTTTTATTTTCGCTTACTGACTTCTTAAAGTCTTTATAGCTTTCTTGTGCATTAGCAGAATAGAAAACGCCTATCAGAATAAGAGAAGTGAGTATTCTTTTTATCATTTTAATTATTTGCGGTAAAGTACCTTTTTTATTTTCAAGCTTCAATAAAACAGAATGTTATTTAAAGCAAAAATTTTGCATCCAGCTCAAAGCTATCGACTTTTAACTTACGACTTCTTAACCAATGCATCATACAACACTTCTACAGGATGCAAGGCCTTTCTTTGTGCCCCATCCTTTATTTGGTGACGGCAACTTGTGCCCGGTGCGGCAATGATTACGCTCTCTGGTTGTTTGCGAACAAAAGGCATTAATACCAACTCGCTGACCTGTATGGACAACTCGTAATGTTCTTTCTCATAACCAAAGGAGCCTGCCATGCCACAACAACCCGAAGGAATAGTTTCTACCTTGAAGTTCTCTGGGAAAGACAATACCTTAACCGTATTGCTCAATGCCCCTACTGCTTTCTGCTGGCAATGTCCGTGTAGTTTTATCTCCTTGGAAGCCGTAGTAAATTGTTCTTTTTTGATGTTGCCTTTGTCTATTTCGTTGGCAATAAACTCATCGATCATAAATACATGCTTGGATAATTCCACAGCTTGTGTATGTAACTCTTCATCAACCAAGTCAGGATATTCATCCCTAAATGATAATATCGCCGAAGGTTCAATGCCTATCAATGGTTTATCTGCACTCACCAATGGATGTAATAATTGCACGTTTCCATTTGCAAATGTCTTTGCCTTCTTCAATAAACCTTTAGACATGGGCGCTCGGCCACTATCCAAATGATAAGGAATGATAACCTGATAGCCCAAATGCTCCAACAACAGGATTGTCTTTATACCAATGGGTGTATCGTTGAAGTTTGTAAACTCATCACAAAAGAGATAAACAGTTTTGGTGTCCGTCTTTTCCTTCACGCCCTTCTGCCGCTTCTCATCCCAATGTAATAAGGTTTCATTGTGCAATAAAGGCATCGACCTTTCGGGGGCAAAACCAATCACTTTCTTAATTGTCTTGCTGATGAAGGGTTGCTTCATCATATAGTTATAAATACCTGGCGCAATAGAACCAAGCTTTGCAGAGGTGCTAAAGTTAGCAATAAGCTGAGACCTAAAAGGAACACCATTGGCATCATGGTAATGCTGCAGGAACTCTGCTTTTAGTTTTGCCATATCCACATTTGAAGGGCATTCAGACTTGCAACCTTTGCAACTTAAGCATAAGTCCATTACTTCCTTAATCTCCTTATGATTGAAGCGATTGGTTTGGGTAGAATTAGTCAAAAACTCCCTCAATATGTTTGCCCTTGCCCTTGTGGTATCCTTTTCATTACGGGTAGCCATAAAGGATGGGCACATTGTTCCGCCAGATAATTCTGTCTTTCTACAATCTCCCGAACCGTTGCATTGTTCTGCGTGCTGCAACACATCTTGGTTGTGATACCGGAAATATGTTTTAAAGGTCGGTGTTTGTTGCCCCGGCACATAGCGCAACATCGTATCCATTGGTGGCGTATCTACAATCTTATTGGGATTGAAAGTATTATTCGGATCAAAGGTTTTCTTTACCTCTTTCAATAATTGATAGTTCTTTTCACCTACCATTTGTTTGATAAACTCTCCACGCAAACGTCCATCTCCGTGTTCCCCACTCAATGAACCCTTATATTTCTTAACCAAAGTGGCTATCTCTTCGGCAATCTTTCTAAATTGTTGATTACCTTCTACTGTCTTTAAGTTGATGATTGGGCGAAGATGTATCTCTCCGCTACCAGCATGGGCATAATGAACAGAGTACAAGTTCTCTTTACCCAATATCTCATTAAACTCACGGATAAAATCGGGCAAATCATTTACATCTACGGCCGTATCTTCTATTACCGGAACAGCTTTTTCATCGCCTGGAAGGTTGCTCAACAAGCCTAATCCTGCTTTTCGCAAACTCCAAATCTTCTTACTGTCTGCCCCGTACAATAAAGGGAAATGATAACCCAAATTGTTTGCACGCATATCGGCTTCCACTTCTTTGCAGATGGCAGCAATGTCTTCTCTGTTATCTCTACAAAACTCTATTACCAATATTGCTCCCGGATCTCCTTGCACAAAAAACCTGTTTTTGCTTTGCTCTATGTTGTCTTTGGTGCATTCAAGAATGTAATGGTCAATCAATTCACTGGCACTTGGCTTATATTTCAGACCGATAAGGTTAGCCCTTAATGCCTCATCAATACTATTAAAATGAACACAAAGCAATCCCACTTCTTTAGGTGGCAATGGGTTTACATGCAATTTTATCTCTGTTAAGAAAGCCAATGTGCCCTCAGACCCTGCAATCAGTTTACAAAAGTTAAAGTCTTCAGTGCCTGCTGTAAAAGGTGCTGTTTCTAAAAGCATATCAACGGCATAACCCGTATTCCTCCTCTCCACAGACTTCTTGGGAAACTCTTTTCTTATCTCTTCCTGTGTTTCGTAGTTACTTAGTAAACTTCTTACTTTCATATAAATGTTCCCCTCCAAAGTATCCAATTCGCACTTGGCATGAAACTCATCAAGGTTTAAAGCACCAAACACTACCTTACTTCCATCGCTCAATATGGCGTTTACTTCTAGCAAATGTTCCCTTGTACTTCTATAAACAACAGAATTGGAGCCGCAAGAGTTATTGCCCACCATGCCGCCAATCATTGCTCTATTAGCTGTAGATGTTTCTGGGCCAAAGAACAAACCATGCGGTTTCAAGAACATATTCAGTTCATCCCTAATCACACCAGGTTGTACACGAACCCAATGTTCTTCCTTATTCAGTTCTAATATCTTGGTAAAATGCTTAGATACATCTACAATAATCCCATTGCCTACTACTTGCCCAGCCAATGAAGTACCGGCAGTTCGGGGGATGACAGACGTTTTATTTTCTGCAGCAAATTGTATCAATGCAAGTATATCATCTTCAGTTTTAGGGATGGCAACAGCAAGCGGCATCTCCCTGTAAGCCGATGCGTCGGTAGCGTAAAGTGTACGGATTGTATTATCGGTAAATAAATCTCCTTGTAGTTTACTCCTCAGTTGCTTAAAATCTAATGCCATCCTTTTTCTTTTGAAGATTGCAAATGTAATAAATGCGAGAGAGATATGAGATAGTAGATATTAGATATGAATCAAGAGAGGGATTTAGTTGTAGAATTGGGATTTGACCGGGTTGGTTTGTTGATAGCAATATGCCGAAACAAGAGCGTAAGAGAAAGCACTATTGCTCAATTACTTCCGTCCCCTAGCCATATTTTTACTTCTGTTGGCCGCAATTAAAAGTCTGTCCTTATTTGCTTTGAAGTAATAATTTTTGAAGTCAATATTTTTATATAATTCTTGTCCTTTTCTTTTCTTAGCGTTTCTTTAAGATGATTTATAATTTCAAGAATTTCGTCATTGTCCTTTACAATTACATAGGAAATTTCTTTTAAAGTGAACCCTAAACGTAAGTGTTATATTCGCTCGTTAAACGATTGTTTCTCTTGTGTATAATTTTCAGTATTGTGTATGATTATTGGTTGCTTAAACATCTCTTCTAATGTTGGACAATACCTCCATTCTCTCTCGTCATAATATCTATATTCCTTTTGAACTACTTCATTATTACGAATTAATTTTCCATCATAGTTTTTAGTATATCTTAAAAGTTCTTGTATAAATTGATTTTCACTACGTTCAAACTCTTCTCTAATAAGTACATCATTTAATATTGTCGAACTTTTTTCTAAATATAATACTGGATTTAGCCTTTTTCTTTTTGCCCACTTCTTTAATAGCCCTATACCATAGCCGCCATATTTATCTACATGATTAATTACTTGTGATAGAGGAATATCGCAAAAAGAGACCATAGGAACTGCGAAAGAGATAGTTTTTTCTTTTCCTTCAATTATTTCTAAGCAATATTTAATCCTAAAAAAAGAAGATAAGATTCCTTTAAGCGAATCAATATCTTTTGTGAAATGAAAAACAGAATTGGTACTTAAAGCCATTTTTATGTTTTATATGATGTCTTTCATTTTTTTTGCTTTTTCAAACAATTCTCCCATTCCTTTTTTTGATTGATATGTTGAATCGTATTGATAAATAATAAAACTACCCATTAGATATTTAGTAGTATCACAAGTATATTGATTTTTATACCCTGTAGAAAACCTCACTTCAACATTTTTAGATTTTTTCCAAAAAGCATAGCCCTCGCTGTGATAGCCATCAGGATTGCCATATTTACTCTTGTATAACGAAAAGACACTTTGAATTTCTTTAGGTTCTAGGCAGTCATCAATTGCGTAGGTCTCATTTGGGTTTGATAACAAATTAAGTCTTCTGTGTCCTAGCCAAAGACCAATTTCTGTAAGTGCGTCGTCTTTAAATTCATATGAGAGTTTTGAATTTATTTTTAAAGAGCTAGAAATTTCGAAGTCATAGTAATAGTCTTTTCCATAACTATAAATTGTTTTATTATTTACAAGTGTATCCAAGTTTTGAAAAAAATCACTTTTTGTCATTCCTAGTTTGAAATTCAGAAAATCATTTTTTTCTTTTGTTTGACAACTTGTAACTAAAAGAAGTTGTAATATAAAATAGATTAAGTATTTATTTCTCATTGTAGGTGTGTTATTAATTACTGCCAACTCATAAATATGTAAGGTTAAACCAATTCAAATTTTCTCCTTTTTTCTGAACCTCTTTCTTGCAATGGATTTCAGTCAATTGTTTTTGTTCTTAAAAACCTTCGTATCACAAATCTAATGGAAATTATATTTCAATATTCAACCTATTCATTTATGGAGGTAGCTCATATTTCCCCGCCAATACTCGTAACGCATAAAACCACTATGTGTGTAGTATGTGTACAAGACTAAACGCATTGCCGGTTGCAAATAGCCGTACTTGCACTGGTTACTGAAATGCAATAAAACGAAAACGCTAATCAGTGACTGTAACCAAGTTTTTCTTTCATTTTTTAACAGTACAATAAAATTGTTTTTATGGCAAACAGTGTAAACAGAATTTCAGAAGTAATTATTCCTAAAGATGTTACAGATGGCATGTTATTGATAAAGCAAGGTTTTGCTAAACTAGAGCCTTATCTAGTTGGAGCGCTTACAGGCTCTGAAATAATGCACATGGCAAAGCTTGGTGAAAAAAGCGAGCCGTTTGTAGATAAGGGAATTGATTTTTCTAAATTGAATCCCAATTTAGTGCCGCGTAGATGCGATTTTGTAGAAGCTGAAAAGGATTTTATTGTGTATCAAATTTTGCAAGAGCCAGATATTTACATCAGTCAAATGGCGCAAAAAGTAGCTAATACTCGTTTTGCAGCAGGCTCCGAAGTATTGAGTTGCGTAAGTGATTTTTATAAAAGTGTAAAGCAAGATGCCGAAGATGGCGTGGCAGATGCAACACCTATTTATGAAGAAATGAGGAAACGCTATATTAATTATGGCAAAAAGAAAACGGCTGTAACACCACCACCAACTATTTAGTAACAATTCATTGTAAGAATTAATTTCACTCTAGGTAGAATGAATTTCATTCCTCTTAGTACCAAATTCATTCTTGGAGGAGTAAAAAAGATTCCTCTAAGAATGAATTTCATTCCTCTTAGTACCAAATTCATTCTTGGAGGAGTAAAAAAGATTCCTCTAGGAATGAATTTCATTCCACTTAGTACCAAATTCATTCTTGGAGGAGTAAAAAAGATTCCTCTAGGAATGAATTTCAATCTTCGAGGAATAAAATTTACTCCTATTAAAATGATAAAGATTCTACTGCTCCATTAGTTAAACCCAAAATTGCTTTAGCGCTCTGCTTTCATTGGTTAATAAGTTCTCCTCAATATCCCTCAATATCCCTCTAATTGTTAACTCGAAAAAAACTTTTACCCTTACCACCGCTTTTATGATTTTACCAATACACATTCATTATAAGTTTGCAGCCGTCAACTTTATTTAATGAATAGAAAGCTTTCGTCTCTCCTGTTATTTCTTTTATTCTCCATAAAATTATTATTACTAACTAGTTGTGCGGGTATTATTCCCCCAAATGGTGGTCCGAAAGATACTATCCCTCCTCGATTGGTTATGGCGCTGCCATTGGATAGTGCAACTAACGTGAAGGGGCAGAAATTAGTACTCACTTTTGATGAGTTTGTTGAGGTAAAAGACGTCTCTCAAAATGTTTTGGTTTCTCCATACCCAATTAAATCGCCAATAATAGAAGCCAACTTGCGTAAAGTTACCGTGAAGCTAAGGGATAGTCTTCAGCCAAATACTACTTACAGCATCAACTTTGGGAACAGTATTCGCGATATTAACGAGGGAAATATGTACAAAAACTTTACGTATGTTTTCTCAACGGGGGCTCGTTTGGCTACTGGACAGTTTGCAGGTAAGGTAATTATGGCAGAAACGGGTAAAGTGGATAGTACCCTTTTAGTGGTACTTCATAGAAACCTGAACGATACGGCTATTTATAAATCGGACCCTAGGTATATTGCCAAAATAGACGGGAAGGGTGGTTTTACTTTTAATTTTATTGAGACTGGTAAGTATAATGCTTTTGTAGTACCCAATGAATACAGTAAAAAATATGATGATAGTACCAAGGTATTTGCCTTTTTAGATAGTGCCATCACCATTGATAATGAAACGGAGCCTGCAGTTTTTTATGCTTATCAGGAGGAGAAGAAAAAAGAAAAAGCCAAAAGATCAAGTTCTTCTGGAAGCAGTAAAGAGGATACAAAAAAAGAAGACAAATACTTGAAATATGCCACTAGTTTGGAAGGTGGACGTTCGCAGGATTTGCTAAACAAACTTAAAATTACATTTAGCAAGCCTTTACAATACTTCGATTCCTCTAAAGTGGCTCTTTACGATACTTTTTATAATCCTATTACAAATGCAGAGATAAAACTAGATACGGGCAAAACGTTTGCTACTATCAATTACAAATGGAAAGAAGGGAACGCTTTTTATTTGATTATTCCTAAGGATGTTGCGAAAGATACTTCGGGTAATGTGTTGAAAAAAGGAGATACACTTACCTTTTACACTAAGAATGAATCGGAATATGGTAGTGTGAAAATTAAGTTTTTGAATCTCGACTTAAAGTTACATCCTGTTTTGCAGATTATATCTGGCGATAAAATAGAAGAATCTGTGCCATTGACGGCTACAGTGTTTTATAGAAAACTGTATAAACCATCAGACTATGTTGTGCGGATATTGTACGATGCAAACCAAAATGGTGTTTGGGATGCGGGTAACTATAAGAACCGAAAACAACCGGAAGTAGTGCTAGATAAGGACTGGAAACTGAATGTGAAGGCTAATTGGGATAATGAAACAGAGATAAAGTTGTAGGGAATTAAGTTGAAAGTCGAAAGTTGAAAGTGAAAAGTCGAAAGTGAAAAGTCAAGTGTTTAGAAACTGGCCTTAAACAGTTATACTTTTAATATAGGCAAGATAAGGGTTGTATTAAGGAAAATAATTTGGCTGACCTAATTTAAAATTATTATGAACAAAAACAACGACTTAGTAGACTTCTTTAATGCCAAAGCTGAGCAATACAATAATATTTCTTTTATAAAAGATGACCCCATCTGTATTCCTCACCAATTTACTTTAAAACAAGATATTGAAATAGCCGGGTTCTTTGCTGCCATTCTTGCATGGGGAAACAGAACTAGTATCATCAATTCATGCAATAAGCTGATGAAATTGATGGATAATAAACCGTATCAGTTTATTATGGAAATGCAGGATGCCAAACCAGAAACATTGCAACGGCTGATCGGCTTTGTACATAGAACCTTTAATAGTACTGACCTTTATTACCTGTTAGATTTCTTCAGCTATCATTATAGCACTCAAGGCAATGAATCGTTAGAATCGGCTTTTACAAAAGGATTTAATGCAACAGATAAAGACACAGAGAATGCTTTGAATGGTTTTCATAAATATGTGTTTTCGGGGCAAATACACAAAGACTTTCCCGAAAGAACAAAGAAGCACATTGCAGCACCTTTTAAAAAGTCGGCTTGTAAACGATTGAACATGTACCTGCGTTGGATGGTGCGAAAAGATGATAGGGGAGTGGACTTTGGACTTTGGAATACGATAAAACCGAGTCAGTTGATATGCCCAATAGATGTACACGTGGCTCGTGTGGCTAAAAGATTTAATTTGCTGGATAGAAAGCAAAATGATTGGCAATCTGCTGTGGAACTTACAAGCTATCTTCGTAAAATGGATGTCAATGATCCTGTTAAATACGATTATGCCTTATTTGGTTTGGGGGTAATTGAAAAGTTTTAATGCTTTAATCTCAATCAATGGATGATGTACACTTTATAATTGAAACGCTAGAAAAGGAGACGGGTATTACGTTTGGCCAATCAGCTTCGAAGGATAGCTTGCAAGTGGTTCTTGCAGAATATATTAATGGTCTAATAGTCAATAACTTCGAAAAACTAGTGTTTCTGCTATACAGAATAGATATTAATGAGAATAAAATAAAACGTAACTACTCACCCCATCAGTAGTACAAGGATAATAATCCATCAAAAACATTATTATTATTTTTCTTGATAGTATCAATGACAGATCTTAGGATTGCAAAACGTTCTGCACCTCTTTCAGACCTGTATAGTCCCGATACCTTTGTTTTT
>CANCVE010000060.1 GCA_947381435.1 Chitinophagaceae bacterium | reverse complement strand
CTTGACGTGAAAATAATGAGCCCTTGCTGCGGGTTAGGTTATTCACAAATTAATGTGAATACCCAAAAGAAAAAAAGAAGCAAAAAAAGAAAACCATAGTAGTAGTAATATTTTAACAGTTAATTGCTAAAGCAAATCTAAAGGACGTGTGGGGCTATGATTTGGTAACTTTTTGGAAGTTGCCAAATCTAACGGACAGAGACTTGCCACATTTAGATTTACCAACTTCTGAAAAGTTGGCAAATCTGGGACGTATAAACCCACGTCATTGTAACGATAGGAGAAATCTGCCAGAAATTAGTTCGTTCCATTTAAACGGAAGTATGCTCACTAGTCAAAATGAGATGTCTCCTATCGTCGACATGACGCTTACGGGGTTTGAAATGGCTGAAATTAACATCACGTCACTCCCGTTTTTTTCTGGTGCGCCTGATGAGACATTCGAAATGACGAACCCTTCACCATTTCTCAATTTCATCCCATAAGTCAATCCACGTTGGATTTAGCTTATTTATTAATTCTTCTTTCTTAGTCCTATTCCATTTCTTAACCTGCTTTTCTCTTGATATCGCTTCTTCTATGGTAGAATGAAATTCATAGAATACAATAAGCTCTAAATTATATTTGTCTGTAAAACTGCCTTTGTAAAAGTGTTCTGTGTTCTGAAACGCGTTTAATTAAGTTTGATGTTACCCCTAGATATAAAGTTGTTTTATTTTTGTTTGTCATGAAATAAATACTACCGCCACGTTCCATAAATTGTTTTTGTAAAACTAATGGGGTTTCCGTCGTTTCAAATTTCTCATTTGGGGTGACAGAGATTAATAAACTAACTTATCTAACTCACAACTCACGATTCTTGCTTCGGTGCCAATTCACCATACCAATAAGCAGATGTAACGCCGCCATCCATCAAAAAATCACTTCCGGTAATGAATGCACCATCTTGTCCCATCAATAAAGCTCCCACATTTCCTACTTCATCAGGCGTGCCGGCTCTTCCTGCGGGTGAAATCTCCAACATTCTTCTGTATCCTTCACCTCTTGGTCCGCTCAATTCATCCTTTGCCAGAGGCGTAATAATGATGCCCGGACTTATAGTATTTATCCTAGCACCCCTTTTACCCCAACGTACAGCTTCTGCTTTTACCCGTAATGAATTCCCTCTTTTAGATAATTGATAGGCAAATAAAGAGCTATCTACTGCATCAGATTGTAAAAAAGGAAGAGAGAGAAGTTCTTCTGTTGGGGTGGTTGCCAATGCCTTATCTTGTTCAAGTGTTAATGAAGGAAGACGATGCCCCGATTGTGATGCAATCACTACGCCCGAACCACCACTTTCAATCACATTTCCAAATTCTTCCAATAATAAGGCAGTGCCATATAAATCAACTTTGAATATGGTGGATGGAGAAGCTTGTGAAGGCGAAACGCCAGCAGCGTGAATAAGCCCAGTAACACCCCCAATTGATGTAGCTATTTCTACTAGTGCATGTACAGATACTCTAGAGGCAATATCAACAATAGCAGTACTTACTTCAAAGCCGGCCTCGCTCAGCACTTTTGCTGCGGCATCAGCATTCTCTTGACGAAGGTCTGCCAACAAAATATGTTTACCTGCACTTACCCTTCTGGCAATCGCCATCCCTATTGATCCTGCACCAATGACTACTATTACATTTTTTTGTTTCATTTTATATCTAGTTTATTTCTTAAAAAGTTGTAGCAACCGATTTCAAGATTATCCATTTTCCGTTGCGTTTTTCAAGTTGCATGGTCTGTTGCAATCGCCAAGTATTTCGTGTACCCCAAATACGGGCATCCAGCAAATTCTGACCGACGAAAGTCGCTCTATCACCCTCTATCTCAACCGATGTCTTCACTTCGTTGTAAGAATAGTATTTCATACGCTCACTTTCAATCTCCGATAACCATTCATCTTTTGGTTGTACATATCCAGTGATGTGAGTAAGAGTGAAGTGGGTATCTAGTAACTTATTTATTTCCACTGTTTCCATTTCAATCATTTTCAGTGTCAATTGGCGTGTCACGTCAATTACTTGCAATGTATCATCAGTTGTTTTATTTGCTTCCATATTTTCTGCTGCAAAAGTCCGTACTATTATCGAAGCGGTTGGTATATACATTACTGCTTCTCTTACCATTATTACTGATGTGCTTTACAAGGTGGTTTTGGCGGTGTTGAAATGGCTAGATTTGTATCATAAAAGCATCATATATGGATAAAATAATAAAAATAGACAGCGTAACCCAATACAATAATCTCCGTGGAATAGAAACACTGCACCCTTTAATAACGATTATAGACCTATCAAAAACGAAGGCTATTCCTGCACAGACTTTCAATTTTGGACTCTATGCCATCTATTTAAAGGAAATAAATTGTGGTGAATTGAAATATGGTAGAAACCTATATGACTATCAGGAAGGAACATTGGTATTTACGGCGCCGGGACAGGTAATAGGCGTTCAGCCAAACGTAAAGACTTTCGAGCCAAAAGGTTGGGGCCTACTGTTTCACCCCGAACTGATTAAGGGAACACCTTTGGGAAAGCATATCCAAGATTATTCCTTCTTTTCTTACGATTCGAATGAGGCATTGCACCTTTCAGAGAAGGAGCGACAAATAGTACTCGATTGTTTTAGCAAGATAGAATATGAACTACAGCAAGCTATTGATAAACACAGCAAGACCTTGATTGCATCAAACATTGAACTGTTTTTAAACTATTGCACCCGTTTCTACGACCGCCAATTCATCACTAGAGACAATGCCCATAAAGGAATTGTAGAGCGATTTGAAACCTTGATGAACAGTTATTTCTCATCAGACAAACCCGCGAGTATCGGTTTGCCATCGGTGGCTTATTGTGCCGAGGAACTGAATTTGTCGCCCAATTACTTTGGTGATTTAATCAAAAAGGAAACAGGCGTATCGGCACAAGAATACATTCAATCGAAAGTGATAGATATTGCCAAAGAAAGAATCTTCGATATTAATAAATCGATAGGAGAGGTGTCATACAATTTGGGTTTTAAATATCCTCAACACTTTACCAGACTATTTAAGCAAAAGGTGGGTTTATCGCCAAATGAATATAGAAACTTAAATTGAACAGTGAGCAGTTATCAGTAAACAGTATGCAGTAAATAGTAGTATTGGTAACTGCTTTTTATTTTTCTATTAATTAATTACTGCTCACTGGTAACCGTTCTCCGTTGCTGCCGCACGTCAACCTGCCCTCTTCGCTGTTGTCGCACATGTTTTACTTATGACTTTGCTACGGTCAATACAATGTATAGAATGATTAAATAAATCAATCTCCAACAGCCGCAATTACCACACGCGAAACGCGTTCAGCAGCGAATCCTTAGTGGAATATCCTGATTTAGCGTGTACAAGTGGGGGGGCACTACTCACTGTTAACTGATAACTGTTTACTGTTCACTGTCATCATTTTTCCTGATTCACACAAATAAGTTTCCAATACTAACTTTTATTCCCGTAGTTTCACCGAGTTACTGTATTAGCGGTTGCCCTCAGAGCCTTTTTATCTTTCAAAACTTTAAAGGCTCATGATTTTCCATAAAAAGATTCCTCAAACAATTTCTACACCGCCGCCATTTTATGAGTGGTTCAATTTTATCTTTCAAACCTCACTCCCTTTATTTACTTTTTTCATCCCCATTTTTATTACCTACCCCCATCATTTACATTACTTCATTTCCAAAATTGCTTGCCGCAGTCACCTCTCCACATTACTACATAATATAGACCTCCCGCTACATAAAATTACCTTTCCGTCTGCTCGCAAACTCTTGTATTCCAGTAGATAGGCCTAACCGCTCTAGTTTATTTTCACGTTTACGCGTCTTTGGTCTTCGAAGACGCAAAGGAAAACATCGAATAATTAAAGATGATTTTCGAGGTTTAAAACTAAATACATTAAGATAGGGGTATGTTACGATAGGATTGTGTCATATTATTCGTAGCCCAATAGCCAATACGAGCGTACCAAACCTGTTTTTTCGATGTTTTAGGCTAAAATAACGAGGTTTTACCTCGCGTCTTCGAAGACGAGAGATGCGTCAACTTGGTATCAAAGAAGATTAGAGTAGGATTAGGTTGCGTTTTAGTAACCCAATAATTGGGTTAAATGGTTGATTAGCAAATATTTAATAACAAATAAATTTTAAGAAATGGCAACGTTCGAACGAATGGAGAGCTTATTGAACACCTACTTTAATGTAGCTGTGGCGTATATACTAGTTAATTTTACGAGGCTTGGTGTGAGTGTTGCCAACAAGGCAACCTTGATAGCCGAGCTTGCTACATGGAACAACATTTATCCATTGGCAACCACAAAGGCAACTAGTACTGCTGCCAATGTGAAGGACAAAAATATTTCGAAAGGGAAGATGAAGGACATTCTACGGCTGATTTTTGGCGATATACTTACAAGTGTATTAACATCTACAGATAGATTAACGTTGAAAATTCCAGTTGTAGGGGGGCCACATCCTAGTGTTCCTATGTCTGATAGTCAGCCTATTGGCGCTGTGGATGACAGCTATCGGTTGGCACATAAAATTTCGTATACTGATAGTGTTTCTGGTAAAAAAGCAAAGCCCCACGGTGTAGAAGGCTGCGAGATATGGCAAAAAATTGGGGGCACGGCGCCTGTATCCTTTTCCGAATTGTTGTTTCTGGAAACCATTACCAAGAGTCCATTGGTGATAAGTTTTGAAGGCACACAAGCCGGTTCGAAAGTTTGGTATTGGATGCGCTGGGTAAATAAGAATGGTAAGGGCAATTGGGGGCCTACATCTGAGGGTACTATTTTGCCTTAATAGCGTTACAGTGAGCAGTGAACAGTAAACAGTTAGCAGTTATCAGTGAATAATGATGTAGTGAGCAGTTATCAGTAAACAGTTATCAGTGAACAGTAAACAGTTATCAGTGAACAGTAAACAGTAAGCAGTTATAAGTGAATAATGATGTAGTGAGCAGTTATCAGTAAAAATAAGTACTGGTAACTGCTTTTTTTTACTGATAACTGATAACTGATAACTGTTCACTGCTAACTGCTAACTGTTTACTTTTTTTAAGTAAAATTTAATTAAATTAAATAGAATCTATATCTTTAGCTTCCTTAAGGAATTAGTTGATGCAATTTGCATACTATTCTTTTGATTAACCCTTAGGTAAACATAAATTTATGGCTAATACTGCCCTATCAACATCAAATACGGTAAGTGATGATTTGCAGCTATTGCAAAAGCTATTTAAAAACGTACCTGGAGTTGTTTATCAATTTCAGGTATTTAATGATGGGTCATTTTGCTTTCCATATATTTCTTCGGGCGTATTTGCTCTTTTTGGGCATACACCCGAAGAAATAATTGCTGACAATTCGAAACTATTTAGCAAAGTTCATGCTGAGGACAAAGAGCGTTTGTATCATCTAAGAAACGCATCGATACAAAATTTGATAAACTTCAATTTGGATCTTAGACTTCAATTTGAGAACAATCAGATAAAATGGATAAATATTGATTCTACTCCCGAACGGATGCCTGATAGCATTGTGTGGTATGGCTACATCCGAGAAATAACAAAAGAAAAGGAAAAGGAACTATTGATAGAAGATAGCGAAAGACGCTATCGTAATATAATAGAGAGCTCGCTAAACGGATTTATTATTGGTAAAGGAGGGTTATTGCTAGATGCTAATATTGCAGCTGTAGAGATGTTTGGTTATGATAACTTGGAAGAGTTTAAAACAAAAATGAGAGATGAAGTGCTAGATGCAACTGATAATCGCTTGCATGAAATTAGGCATCTTAGAGCTACATCAGGAAAAGCAAAGGGAGAAATAACGGGCATTAGAAAAAGTGGAGAACGCTTTCCTTGTTTCATTTCATCTACTGAGGTGAAAGATGTAGATGGTTCTGTATTATCCATGAATTTCTTCATTGATTTGAGTGAAGTTGCAAAAGTAGAAGAAAGCCTATCAAAAAGTCAGCAATTACTTAGTCAGGCAGAAGCTATTGCGCATATTGGTAGTTCGGAAGTAGATTATAAATCTGGTAAGTTTTTATGGTCGGATGAGTTTTATAGAATACACGGGTTAGAGCCAAACTGTTATGAACCTACGGCCGAAATAAGTGAACAATTTTTGCTTCCAGAAGAGAAATATAAAGTAGAAATCTTTAACGAGGCACCACTAAAGCATCTGGAAAACCTAGCCTTCGATACAAAAATAATACGTGCAGACGGAGTGGAGCGCGAGGTAAGTTCCTCATGGAAATTGATGTATGATGCTGATGGTACCCCCTCAAAGATGTATGGGGTGGTGCAAGACATTACAGAGAAAAAGCAATTGGAGCGAGCCCTGAAACTAAGCGAAGAACAGTTTAGAGGTGCATTCGAATATTCGGCAATGGGTATAGCAATAGCCGATAGAGACAAGAAATGGACGGTGATTAATGATAGTCTTTGCAATATGCTTGGCTATGCGAGAGAAGAACTTTTGCAGCTCAGTTTTAAAGAAATTACCCATCATGAGGATTTAGATTTGAGTTTACTTCATTTAAAAGAGCTAGAGGAAGGTAAGAGAGACTTTTATAAGTCTGAAAAACGCTATCTGCATAAAGATGGTAGCATTATTTGGGTAATGGTAGTGGTATCAATGATTAAAAATAAGGATGGTAAAGCGCATCAGTTTCTTGCTCAGGTAGAAAACATATCTCAAAGAAAAGAACATGAGCGTGTGCTGAAAGCGCTAAACGAAGAATTGGAATTGAGGGCAAACGAATTACTCGACTCTAATAAAGAATTGGAGAAATTTGCCTATGTGGCATCGCACGATTTGCAAGAGCCTTTACGCATGGTAGCTAGCTTTTTACAATTATTAGAGAAGAAATACGGTACACAACTAGACGATAAAGCAAAGGAATATATAGGCTATGCAGTAGGAGGTGCTAAGCGTATGAGAGAATTGATACTTGATATGCTTGAATACTCTAGGGTAAGTAGTACTTTGATAGCACATGAACAGATAAATTTGAATAAAATAATAGAGGAGGTAAAATTGAATCTGTTATCAATTCTAGATAGCGAAAGTGAAATAAGAATTGAAGGGGTTTTGCCGAATGTGCGGGGAATTAAAAGCCAAATATTTCAATTGATTCAGAACTTAGTGGGTAATGCGTTGAAATATAAGAGCAAAGAAAGGAAGGCTATTGTAGAGATAAAAGCTACTGAACAAGAAAAGGAGTGGGAGATAAGCATTAGTGATAATGGTATAGGTATTGATTATCAACATTACGAAAAGATATTCGTAATTTTTCAACGTCTACATAATAAGAATGACTACTCAGGAACAGGTATTGGATTGGCTATCTGTAAAAAGATTGTAGACAAACATGGCGGTAGAATTTGGGTAGAATCCGAAGTGGGCAAGGGAAGTAAATTTACCTTCACGATTCCTAAGCACTAAATAATTATATCACACTACCTATGTGTTTATTAACTTAGCAATAGTTTGGAAAGTATAAAACTTCTCCATTTGACCTCTTCGACAATTCATTTCATATTCTCTTTTCTGATTTCTCAGAGCCTCTGTGGCATTTTTTATTTGATTTATGGGTATTCCATTTACCACTGATAACACAGAAAGAACAGAGAAAAGAAATATTTATTCTATTTTATTCACGAAAACCAATTATCGAAGAGGTCTATTATAAAAATCGATTACTTTTTAATGGGTTTTAATCTTTACTGGATTCTTCTGTTTTATCAAATAAAGCTTGTTATTAGAAACCATTAACATTTGATGAAATCAATCCTACTTATCACAAAAACAAGAATTCATTGGGGATAATCAAAAAGGTTGGCTTTAAATCACATCTTTTGATGATGATTATCACCTTTTTTAGCTAGAAATTACAGTTGTTTGAAAAAAAAAAAACAATAATTGATTGTTTGTCACTCTAGTGTCATATTTTCGCACCCCGAAAGGATATTTCTCATAAAGAAACAACAGACTATAGTATGGCATTTCTTAAAAGTCTCTCTATTCCAACGCTGATATTGTCAGTGGTTTTATTGACAGCTTCAATTACAAACAAGGTTTCGGCTCAGGATGGTAAAGCATTATTTTCTCAAAATTGTGCTTCTTGTCACGCAGTCAATAAAAAATTGACAGGTCCGGCATTGGCAGGAGTTGAAGATCGTTGGGGTGGTGACAAAACTAAACTTCACGCTTGGATTCACAACAGTGCCGCTTTTCTTAAAACTGGCGATAAGTACGCAAACGACTTGTACAACGAGTACAATAAAACTGCGATGAACCTTTTCCCACAGTTGACTGATAAGGAAATAGACGCTATTTTAGGATATGTTAGTACTGCCGCTAAGGCTGCCGCTGCTGGTCCAGTTGCTGGTGCTACTGGTGATGCTGCTTCAAAAGGTGAAGAAAGCGATAATTCATTATTGTTTGGTATTCTTACGTTGGTTTTAGCAGTAATCGCGCTTGTTTTATTACAAGTAAACAGCAACCTTAAGAAATTAGCTGACGAAAAAGAAGGTATCCGTTCTGCTGAACCAGTGCCTTTCTGGAAAAACAAAGCTTACATTGCGGTGGTAGTTGTTATACTATTTATATCTGGTGGTTATATGACAACAAGAGGTGCTATCGGACTAGGACGTTCTCAAAATTATCAACCCGTACAACCTATATACTATTCTCACAAAGTACATGCTGGTGCAAACCAAATAAACTGTCAGTACTGCCACATTGGGGTATACCAAGGCAAACAAGCAACATTACCTTCTGTAAATATTTGTATGAACTGTCACATGGCAATCAACGAATACAAGGGAGCTAAAATATACAATGAAGAAGGCGAAGAAGTAAATGGTACTGCCGAAATAAAGAAGTTGTATAAATACGCTGGCTTTGAAGAAGGAAAACCATGGGATGCTACTAAGGCAACACCAATATCATGGGTACGTATCCACCACGTGCCTGATCACGTTTACTTTACCCACGCTCAACACGTAAAAGCAGGACAAGTAGCTTGTCAAACTTGTCATGGTGAGATTCAGAAAATGGGTGAAGTAAAACAATTTGCTTCTTTAGGAATGGGATGGTGCGTAAACTGTCACAGAGAAACAAAAGTTCAGTTTAAAGATAATGGTTTCTACAGTATATACGAAAAGTATCATGCTGATTTGAAATCAGGTAAAATTGATAGCACTAAGGGAGTAACCGTTGAAATGATTGGTGGTACTGAGTGTCAAAAATGTCATTATTAATATTAGTTAATTAGCAAATCAGTTGATGTCTTAATTACTGACTAAACAAAGTAATCTGCACATTATCGAATTATCATACTTATGAGTAAACATCATTGGCAAAGTTTTGGGGAATTGAATAATTCTGATGCTTACAAGCAATCGGTAAATGATGAATTTCAAGAACAATTACCTACAGAAGTGGATGATAAAGGTTTCTTAGAAGCCAAGCACCCACGTAGAGATTTCTTAAAATTCTTAGGTTTTAGTACTGCTGCGGCTGCTGTTGCTGCAAGCTGCGAAATGCCGGTAAAAAAAGCTATTCCTTTCGCAAACAAACCAGAAGATATTGTTCCAGGTAATTCTGTTAACTATGCTACTACCTACATTCAAGATGGTGACGCAGTTAGCGTTTTAGCTAAAGTAAGAGATGGTCGTCCTATAAAGATTGAGGGTAACGATTTGAGCCCTATCACTAAGGGTGGTACTTCTGCAAGGGTACAGGCTTCTGTTCTTGATTTATATGACACAGCTCGTCTACGTTTTCCTACTATTGATGGTAACGAAGCTAAACTAGAAGATATTGATAAGGCAGTAGCATCTGCAATTGCAGGTTTGGGTAGTGCTCCAATCACCATCCTTACAAGTACTATTGTCTCTCCAACTACCAAAGATGTTATCGCTCAATTTATAGCTAAGCATCCTGGATCTAAACATGTTGTTTATGATGCAGTTTCTTACAGCGGGATTTTATTAGCTAATGAAGCTACTTATGGCAAAAAAGCAATTCCGAGCTATCGCTTTGATAATGCAAAGATTATAGTTAGTCTTTCTGCTGATTTCTTAGGTACTTGGTTAAGTCCTATTGAGTTTTCTAAACAATACGCAATTGGTAAGAAATTAGATGAGAAGAAACCAGAAATGAGCAAGCACATTCATTTTGAAAGTGTAGCTAGCTTAACTGGTAGCAATGCTGATGAGCGTTTCCTTCATCGTCCATCAGAAACAGGTGCTATTGCTGTAGCTTTATTGGCTGCAATTAGTGGTCAATCTATCTCTGGTATTGCTGATGCTAAACTAAAAGAGGCTATAGAAAAAACTGCTAAAGAGCTTTCTGCTAAGAAAGGTGAAGCTTTAGTGGTAGCTGGTAGCAATGATAAAAATATTCAGATTGTAGTAAATGCAATCAACGAAGCCCTACAGGCTGGTGGTAAGACTATTGATTGGTCTGCTACTTATAATACAAAAGCTGGTATTGATGCTGACTTTGCTAAGTTGGTAGATGATATGAATGCAGGTAGTGTTGGTGGCTTATTAATATTTGGTGCTAACCCTGTATATTCTTGGTTTGAAAGCAAGAAGTTTGTTGACGGATTGACGAAAGTTAAATTGACAGTTTCTTTTAACGGTAAAGCCGATGAAACTACTCAATTATGTAAATATGTTGTTCCAAGCCACCACTACTTAGAAAGCTGGGGTGATGCGGAAATTAAGACAGGTTATTTCTCTTTACTACAGCCAACTATCAATCCATTATTCAAGACTCGTCAATTTCAAGATAGCTTGTTGAGTTGGTCAGGTTCTAATTCCGATTACCTAACTTTATTGAAAGGTTATTGGTCTTCGAAAGTAGGTGGAGAAACTGGTTGGGATAAAGCTTTGCAAGATGGTGTTATAAACCCTGCAAACACAACATTAGCTGGAGCTACTTTTGGCAGTGCAAGTGTTTCTGCTGCTACTGCTGCTATTGGTTCTTACAAGAAAGTTACAACTACTGAATTATATTTATATCAAAAAGTTGCGATAGGTGCTGGTGAAGGAACTGCTAACCCATGGTTGCAAGAAATGCCAGATCCTGTTACTAAAGCAACTTGGGATAACTACTTAGTAGTTTCTCCCGCAATGGCTAAGACATTATTAAAGATTGATTTAACTAATAATGGTCAGGCAGATGCTTATGAAGTTAAACCTCCAAAACATGTTGTATCAATAACTGCAAATGGAGTAACCGTTAAACTTCCTACGCTAATTATTCCTGGTACACATCCTGACACTGTTGGTATTGCATTGGGATATGGTCGTGCAAAAGAATTAGGTAAATCGGTATTTAATGATGAAGCAGGAATACCTGTAGGATCTAATGTTTTTCCTTATGCTTCATTGGTTAACGGAACAGTAAGTTTTAGTGTAAATGAGGTTAAATTGGCTGATACAGGAGATAAATTCCCTGTTGCCCTTACACAAACACATAATATTTACAATACAGCCCAAGGTAATCGTACTGAAGTAATGAAAGAACTTACTTTGGCAGAATACAAGGCTCATCCTACTGAAATATTAGAAGAAAGGGAAGCTGAAGTAAAGCCTTATGGTGGATTGGCTAATTATCAGGCTCAAGGCACGATTTATCCAAATTCAATGAATGATCGTCCAGGTATCAAATGGGGATTAAACGTCGATTTGAATACTTGTACTGGTTGTGGTGCTTGCGTAGTAGCTTGTACAGCAGAGAACAATGTTGCCATTGTAGGTAAGCCTGAAGTTTTACGTGGTCATGAAATGCAATGGTTACGTATTGATAGATACTACAGCGGAAGCGATTTAGAAAATCCTAAAGTTGTATTTCAACCATTGATGTGTCAACATTGTGACAATGCTCCTTGTGAGAATGTTTGCCCTGTTGCTGCAACTAACCACAGTAGTGAAGGTTTAAACCAAATGACTTATAATCGTTGTATTGGTACAAGATATTGTGCTAACAACTGTCCTTATAAAGTACGTCGTTTCAACTGGGCTGATTACACTGGTGCTGATAGCTTCCAAGACAATCAAGAGGGTATTGTTAATGATGTAGTTCTAAACATGAGCGACGATTTAACAAGAATGGTTCTTAATCCAGATGTTACTGTACGTTCAAGAGGTGTTATCGAAAAATGTTCTTTCTGTGTTCAAAGACTTCAGTCTGCTAAACTAACTGCTAAGAAGGAAAGTAGACCAATGGTTGATAGCGATATTAAAGTTGCTTGTCAACAAGCTTGTCCTACTAATGCGATTTCTTTTGGTAACGTAAACGACAAGAAGAGTTTGATTACTGTAACAAGGCAAGATAATCCAAACAGGTTATTCCTTTCGCTAGAGCAATTACACGTTCTTCCTAATGTTACTTACTTGGCAAAAGTTAGAAATATAGAAGAGGAAGAAAAGGCAGCTGAGAAGAAAGAAGAAAAGAAATCTGAGAAGAAAGAAGCATAAATATCTGAGGGTATTTATAGATTAAATAAAATGTAGGATTTATTCCTAAACTGAAAAATAATAGATACAAATGCATCTAAAGTACGAATCACAGCTTAGAGAGCCTCTTGTTAATGGCAACAAAGATTATCATCAGGTAACAGAAGATATTCTGCGCCCTATTGAAGCTAAGCCTACCAAACTATGGTATCTTGGTTTCTACATCGCAGTTTGCTTATTGATGTTTGGTGTGTACTCTGTGTACAGAGAGGTAACTTACGGTATTGGTCAGTGGAACTTAAATAAAACTATTGGATGGGGTTGGGATATCACCAATTTCGTGTGGTGGGTAGGTATTGGTCACGCTGGTACGCTAATCTCTGCGGTATTATTACTTTTTAGACAAGGCTGGAGAACAGGTGTAAACCGTGCGGCAGAAGCAATGACCATTTTCGCGGTAATGTGTGCTGGTCAGTTTCCTATATTCCACATGGGGCGTGTTTGGATGGCTTTCTTTGTAATGCCTTATCCTAATAGCCGTGGTCCTTTGTGGGTTAACTTTAACTCTCCACTTCTTTGGGACGTATTTGCCATCTCTACTTACTTTACTGTTTCATTATTGTTCTGGTACAGTGGTTTGATTCCTGATTTTGCAACTATTAGAGATAGAGCAACAACTAAATTACGTCAGAAACTTTATGGTACTGCTGCTTTTGGATGGACTGGTAGTACCAAGCACTGGCAACGTCATGAGAGTCTTTCTTTAGTATTAGCTGGTTTATCTACACCTCTTGTACTGTCTGTACACACAATTGTATCTTTTGACTTCGCTACCTCTGTTATTCCAGGTTGGCATACTACTATCTTCCCTCCATACTTCGTTGCGGGGGCTATCTTCTCAGGTTTCGCTATGGTACAATCTCTACTTTTGATTGTAAGAAAAGTATTCGATTTAGAAGACTACATCACTTTAGGCCATATTGAAGCAATGAATAAAGTAATTGTATTAACTGGTTCTGTAGTAGGTATTGCTTACCTAACTGAGCTATTCATGGGTTGGTACAGCCAAAACAAATATGAAGGATACACATTCTGGTATAGCCGTGCTTATTTGTTTAGCCCTTATGGTTGGAGCTATTGGGGTATGATGGCTTGTAACGTAATTAGCCCTCAGATATTCTGGTTTAGAAAAATGAGGAGAAACGTTTATGTTACTTTCTTCATGAGTATCATCGTAAACATAGGTATGTGGTTTGAGCGTTTTGTAATCATCGTTACTTCATTGTATCGTGACTACTTACCATCTTCTTGGAGTGTTTACTATAGCCCTACTACATGGGAAATTGGTTTTTATTTAGGTACATTTGGTTTATTTTTCACTTGTTTCTTCCTATTCTCTAAATATTTCCCTGTAATTGCTGTTGCTGAAATTAAATATGTACTGAAGATTACTGGAGATAATTACAAAGAGCAAATGTCAAAGGTCGAAGTGTTACCAACAGAGGAATTTGCACACGAGTACGCTCATTAATAGAATAGGTTTAATAAGTTATTTAAACGAGTGTTAAAGCTCCAAGATAAATTATATGGCAAAAAAGAAATTTGTAGTTGGTTGTTTTGATGATGAAGCAGTTTTGTTTCCTGCTGTAAAGAAGGTGCGTACTGCTGGTTATAAGCTACACGATATTTACACACCTTTTGCAGTACATGGTTTAGATCATGCAATGGGATTGAGAGAAACTAGTTTGCATACTGCTGGTTTTATCTATGGTATTACAGGTACAACTACTGCAATAAGTTGTATTAGTTGGATTTTTACTAAAGATTGGCCTTTGAACATTGGTGGTAAACCACACTTTGCTTTACCAGCTTGGATTCCAATCTGTTTCGAGTTAACTGTACTCTTCGCTGCTGTTGGTATGGTACTTACTTTTTGTTATTTGTGCCAATTGGCTCCATTTGTAAAGAAGCATCATTTTCACGCAAGGGCTACTGACGATTTATTTGTAATGGTTATAGAATGCACCGATAAGACTAATACGGACGATTTGAAAGCTTTTTTGAGTAATTCAGGTGCAATTGAAACTGATTTGCAATTTGCTGAAGCTGATTGGTGGGTTGGTAGATACGATAACGATGAGATACCTTTTGAGAATAAACAAGAATTAGCCGCTTAATATTAATAAGATGAAGAAATACATATTCATAGTTGGTTTTATAGGTTTATCTATTTTCATGGTTAGTTGCGGAGATTCAGATGTTCGTCGCCAACCTGGTAAAATATATATGCCAGATATGGCATACAGCAGAGCCTATGAAACTTATGCAGATCACAGTAATTTACAAGCTAAGGGTATTAACTATAATAACCTTCCTGTGAAAGGGACTATAGCAAGAGGCGAAGAGATGCCTTTTCATATTACTAAAGATATTCCTGGAGATACAACTAATTACAACGCTTCTAAGCAAGTAAAAAATCCAATTGATTCTCTTAGTGATACTGATTTAAAAGAGGCAGAAAGATTATACTTAATTAATTGTGGTATTTGTCATGGTGCTAAGTTAGACGGTAATGGACCACTTTATAAGGGTGGTGAAGGTCCTTATCCCGCTAAGCCTGCTACACTTGTAGGTGATGTAAAGTATGAAAGTATGCCAGAAGGTCAAATGTTCTACTCTGTTATGTATGGTAAGAATCTTATGGGTAGCTATGCATCACAGTTGAGTAGAAAACAAAGATGGATGGTTATAAAATACATCAAAAACAAACAAACCAAAAAAGCGCCAACAGATATGTCTGGTGCAATGGCAAAGAAATAATTTAAAGTAAATTTATTATTGGTCACACCAATACCAATTTAAAAGTTAGACGATGGCATCATTAAAAGAACAATTTGAAATTCCAAGTAAGTTAAAAACATGGGCTTATGCCTTAATTGGAATAGGGGTATTAGCCTTTCTTGCTGGATTTTTTAAGAGTGGATTAAGTAAAGATGAGCATGAACAAGCTATCTTTATTGGAACAATTATGTACAATACCATATTTTGGACTTTGGTATGTAATGCTGCAATGTTCTTTATATGCGTTACTACCCTTGCAATGGGTGGATGGCAACAATCTTTCAGAAGAATTCCTGAAGCTATTTCTAGGATGGTTCCAATTTTTGGCTCTATTACATTAGTAGTTTTATTGTATGTTGCTTTCTCTGGTAAACACGAAATTTATCACTGGTTGGACACAGAAGCTGTCGACAAAGATCCTATCTTGAAAGGTAAAGCTGGTTTCTTAAACTTGAAATTCTTTGTTTTCTGGACTACATTAGCTATCGGTTTATGGAGTTTCCTTGGATATAGAATGCGTGCTTTGAGTAGTGAAGCAGACAATGGTGCTTTCGATAATGTAAGTGGTGCCAAATTCATTTTCCAAAATACTGTTAGAGCTTCTATGTTTATTGCATGGTTTGGTTTAACTGTTGGTTCTACAATTCCTTGGTTGTGGATGATGAGTATCACTCCACATTGGTACAGTACAATGTATAGCTGGTACACCTTTATGAGTTCTTTTGTAAGTGGAATGAGTTTGATAGCATTGTGGGTCATCTATATGAAAAATAAAGGTTACTTAGAATATACTAACCAAGAACATTTGCACGACATTGGAAAGTTTATGTTTGCCTTCTCTATATTCTGGACTTACTTATGGTTTTCTCAATACATGTTAATTTGGTACGCGAATATTCCTGAAGAAACTGTTTACTTTAAATCTCGTGTTCAAGGTGCATACAAGGGAATATTCTTCTTTAATCTTATAATCAACTTCCTTTGTCCATTATTGATTTTGATGAAGAAGGATGCTAAAAGGAGTTATACGCTAGTTACCTTCATGGCGGTCTTGATACTATTTGGTCACTGGATAGATTTTTATCAAATGGTTATGGGTAGCATTAGTAAAGATTATGTAACTCTTGGATGGTTAGATTTTGGTATATTAAGTCTATTTGTAGGTTTAATGATATTATTTGTTGCTAAGGCATTAGCAAGTAAATCTTTGATTCCTAAATATCATCCATTCCTTAAAGAAAGTATTATTCACCATACTTAGTAACAACTGTTTGAACTTTTTATTTGAGCAAACGTTTTTAAAGAAAATTATTTTATATGACAATGTATTTAGTAATAGCTGTAGTAATTTTATTTTTCTTGGTGATTTTCCAAATTGCCAAGGCAAGTGAATATGTTGCAGTATTGAAAGGTGAAAAAGTTAGTAAGCTTCAATCTAATAAGATCAACGGTTTCTTGATGGTTGTTTTTCTTATAGTTGGTCTAATAGGTGTTTGGTATTGTAATGAACTTTATTTTGGAAAAACTCTTTTCAAATACGGATCTGCAAGTGTTCAGGGTGAAAAAGTTGATTCTATGTTGTGGGTTACAATTGCTGTAACAGGAAGTGTTTTTATTGCTACTCAGATTTTGTTGTTTTGGTTTGCATTTAAATACCAAGAAAAGCCTGATAGAAAAGTATTTTACTTTCCTCACAACACTAATCTCGAATTGTTATGGACTGTTGTTCCAGCGATTGTATTAACTGTTCTTGTTGTAATAGGTCTTCGTAACTGGTTTTCTTTTACAGGCGAAGCTCCTAAGAATGCACAAGTAATTGAAGTTACTGGAAAACAGTTTGGTTGGATTTTCAGGTATCCAGGTGCAGACAAAGAACTTGGAAAGAAATATTATAAGAACATTGATAATGCTTCAAATAGTCTTGGTTTAGTTTGGGATGATAAAATGTCTCACGATGATATTGTAACTGAACAAACAGTTTATATTGTAAAAGATAAACCTTGTAAATTTATAATAGGAAGTAGAGATGTTATACATGATGTAGGGTTATCTCAATTTAGAATGAAAATGGATGCTGTACCTGGTATTCCTACAACTTTATGGTTTACTCCTAAGTTTACTACTAAAGAGATGAAAGAGAAAACGGGTAACCCTAATTTCGCTTATGAAATTAGTTGCGACCAAATGTGTGGTAACGGTCACTATTCGATGAAAGGAATAATTGAAGTCGTTACTCAAGCAGAATATGATGAATGGTTATCAAAGCAAAAGCCTTATTATTTTGCTGCATTCCCAGATAAAGATCCTTCTTCTGCTCCCAAAGCAGATTCAACTACAAAGAAGGTTGCAGTTGTAGCACCACCACCTTCTAATTCACAAAAAATTTAAGAAAATCTCAACCACTTTATTGGTTGTTTGTAATAAGTGACAAAGAGTTAATTTATGAGTAACGAAGTAGTTTTAGATTCACACGGTTCAGCTTCTATTGCACACGAAGTTCACCATGGTCATGATGCTCACCACGAACATCATGAAACCTTTATTTCGAAATATGTATTTAGCATGGATCACAAAATGATTGCTAAACAGTTTCTTATTACAGGTATGTTTTGGGCTGTGATGGGTGGTTTAATGAGTGTATTATTTAGATTACAATTAGGTTATCCTGACGCAACTTTTCCTTGGTTAGAAGATATTCTTGGCAAATGGGCAAAGGGTGGTCACATCTCTGCTGAAGCTTATTATGCTTTGGTTACTACACACGGTACGGTTCTAGTTTTCTTCGTATTAACTGCTGGGTTGAGTGGAACTTTTGCTAATTTCTTAATTCCTCTTCAAGTAGGAGCAAGAGATATGGCATCTCCCTTCATGAATATGCTTAGCTTCTGGTTCTTCTTCATTGCAGGATTGGTAATGTTATCTTCTATATTTGTTGAAACTGGTCCTTTCAGTGGTGGTTGGACTGCTTACCCTCCTTTAAGTGCTTTGGGTAGTGCTTCACCTGGTTCTAAAACAGGTATGGATTTATGGATTGTGAGTATGGCTCTTTTCGTTGTCTCTTCTTTGCTAGGTGGATTAAACTACATCGCTACAGTGTTGAACATGCGTACTAAAGGTATGAGTATGACAAGATTGCCTTTAACCATTTGGGCATTATTCTTTACTGCTGTGTTGGGCGTTCTTTCTTTTCCAGTTTTATTCTCAGGCTTTATCTTGTTGATTTTTGATAGAAACTTCGGAACTAGTTTCTATTTGTCCGACATATTTGTTAATGGAGTAGGTGCTTTACCTAACGAAGGTGGTAGTGCTATTCTTTATCAACACTTATTTTGGTTCCTAGGTCACCCTGAGGTTTACATTATCTTGTTACCTGCAATGGGTATGGTTTCTGAAATATTAAGTACCAATGCAAGAAAGCCAATATTTGGTTACATGGCAATGATTGGATCTATGTTCGCTATCGCAATACTCGCATTCTTAGTATGGGCTCACCACATGTTCGTAACAGGTCTTAATCCATTCTTAGGTTCTATATTTGTTTTACTTACTTTACTTATTGCCGTACCATCAGCAATTAAAGTATTTAACTGGTTAACCACGCTTTGGAGAGGTAATATTCGCTTTACACCTGCAATGATGTTTGCAATCGGTTTTGTAAGTTTGTTTATTTCTGGAGGTCTTACTGGTATTTGGTTGGGTAACTCTGCTTTGGATATTCACTTACACGATACTTATTTTGTAATTGCACACTTTCACATTGTAATGGGTGTTGCTAGTATGTTTGGAATGTTTGCAGGTATTTATCACTGGTTCCCTAAAATGTATGGTAGATATTTAAATAATACTCTTGGCTATGTTCATTTTTGGATTACCATTACAGGTGCATATTTGATATTCTGGCCTATGCACTATGAAGGATTAGCTGGTATGCCTCGTAGGTATTATGATTACAGCATTTGGGAAAGTTTCAAACAATTTAGCGATCTTAATAGATTTATCAGTACTGTCGCCATGATTGTTTTTGCAACACAATTATTATTCCTTGCTAACTTCTTCTATTCTATTTTTAAAGGTAGAAAGTTAATGGTCAAAAATCCTTGGGATTCTACTACGCTAGAATGGACTACGCCAATTAAACCTGGACATGGCAACTGGCCTGGAGAAATTCCTGAAGTTTATCGTTGGGCTTATGATTATGGTAAAGATGGTCGTGATTTCATCAGTCAAACTACACCAGTGGGCGCAGATGAAAGTGTTCATTAATTTATAAATCGATTTGATTAATTAATAATGCCCTGAAAATTCAGGGCATTATTTTTACAATACTTTTACAACAACGTATAATTCTGCTTTACTAGCCTACAATGAGTGATAATAACGTTCATAATTCTTTCTCTTTTTCTTTAGCTTCTAAGGTGAAGGATTATTTTCAGTTAATGAAGTTTACACTAAGTTTCACTGTTGTATTCTCCTGTGTTATCTGTTATTTACTAGCTCCCCACATTGTTGTTTATAATTGGGCTTTGATTGTTTATTTGTTTGTTGCCGGAATGCTTATCACTGGTAGTGCAAATGCTATTAATCAAGCAATGGAAAAGGATACAGATTCTATGATGGCTCGCACTAGTAAGCGTCCTGTGGCTAGTGGTAGAATGACGCAGTCAGAGGCTTATGCATTTGCGATTATTGCAGGATCAATTGGTTGTTTGATGATGGCTTATTTCTTCAATACCTCATCTGCCTTACTTTCTGCATTCAGCCTTTTTCTTTATGCATTCGTTTATACACCTTTAAAGAAAGTAAATTCTATAGCTGTTTTAGTCGGTGCTTTTCCTGGTGCCTTTCCTTGTTTGATAGGTTGGGTTGCAGGCAATGATGACTTCAGTGCTGGAGGATGGATTTTGTTCGGTATACAATTCTTATGGCAATTCCCGCATTTTTGGGCTATTGCTTGGGTTGCTCACAAGGATTACAGTAGAGTTGGTTTTAAATTATTACCTGCCGATAAAGGACCTACTAAGTTTACTGCCATACAAGGTATCATGTACAGTGTATTGATGATACCTGTTGGTATTTTACCTCATTACTTTAATTTAACGGGCAATGTAAGTATGATTATACTGACAATTTGTAACCTCTTTATGGTTGTTCAAGGTATCAGGTTGTACAACGAAATGGATGTAAAGGCAGCACGTAGGGTTATGTTTAGTAGTTATATTTATTTACCAATTGTTTTATTGAGTTTACTAGCAGATAAGGTTCATTAGGTTTTTACGTTTTATATTTCTTTCTAAGAAAATGATACAAGCTATGCAAAATGATGGTCAAGGAAGGCTTCACCCACAAAAGTTTGTGCTTTGGGTGGCCATGGGTAGTATCGTGATGATGTTTGCAGGATTGACAAGTGCTTATATTGTTAAGAAAAGTCAGGCAAATTGGTTAGAGTTTGCTTTACCAACTGTTTTTTGGTATAGTACTATTACTATTATAGCAAGTAGTGTTACTGTTCATTTAGCCTTAAAAGCTTTTAAGGCAAGAGAAATGAAACAATATCGTACGTTAATAACTATAACTGCAGCTTTAGGCATCTTATTTACTGTATTTCAATTATTGGGTTTCGCCAATCTTGAATTAAGGAATATCCCTCTCTTTGGCCCTAAGAGTAATTCGGCAACCTCTTTTCTAGGTGTTATTACTATTCTTCACATGGGGCATGTGCTAGGTGGTGTAATCGCTATTTTGTATGTTTTCTTTCGTGCGTACAATTCTAAAATTAAGAATTATAGTAGTGTTGGCATCGAAATACTTTGTACTTATTGGCATTTCGTAGACATTTTATGGATTTATCTCTTTATTTTTTTTAATTGGTTGCGTTAAGTAATAAAAAAATATAATTAATTTTCATTTATTCAATCCTAGCCGATATTTTTGCGGCACATTTTTAGATTAAACTTATGAGTACAATAACAACTACAGTAGCTCCTACTAAATTATGGGGTGGTGGAAAGAGTCCTTTCAATGTTGAGTATGGCAAACTGATGATGTGGTATTTCTTAATGAGTGATGCCTTTACATTCGGAGCCTTCTTGATTGCTTACGGTACAACACGTTTTGCTTCTAATGGTTGGCCTAACCCAAATGAAGTGTTTAGAAGTTTTCCTTTTGCTCCAGAAGGAGTACATGCACCCTTGGTGTTTGTGAGTGTTATGACCTTTATTTTGATTATAAGTTCTGTTACAATGGTCTTAGCGGTTCATGCTGGAAAGAAAATGGACAAACAAGCTGTTGTAAAAAACCTAATTCTAACTATAATTGGTGGTATTGCTTTCTTAAGCTGTCAAGCTTGGGAGTGGAATCACTTACATAATGAAGGTGCTTGGTGGGGTGCTAATCCTTTTTTAAATGCTGATGGTTCTCAGTCTTTAAACCACTTTACTAACTTTTTCTTTACCATCACTGGTTTCCATGGTTTTCACGTTCTTAGTGGTGTGGTAATAAATATAGTTATGCTTATCATGACTTTAACTGATAAATTCGAGCAACGTGGACATTACCTTATGATTGAAAAAGCAGGTCTATACTGGCACTTCGTAGATTTAGTTTGGGTATTTGTTTTCACTTGTTTCTACCTTATTTAATCAACTTATTTTATAATTTTATTTAATTAATAATAATGGCACATTCAGCAGACGCATTACACCACGATGATAGCGCAACAGTAAAGGAAATCTGGAAAGTAACTGGTATACTTAGCTTATTGACTATAGTAGAGTTAATACTTGGTTTTTGGATGATGGGGATTTCTAGTACAGGTATGATTATGACTATTAAAGGGTCAATTGTTATTTTAATGATTGCTAAAGCCTTTTACATCGTAGCTTATTTTATGCACTTAAAGCATGAAGTAAAAAACTTGATAATGACCATTGTTGTTCCATTGGCATTATTTATTTGGTTTATTATTGCTTTTTTGTATGAAGGAAACTCTTATAAGGATTTAAAAAACAGATACGACCCATATAAAAAGCAGCAAACAGAGATTAAGGTTCAAAAGAATGAAGAAGTAAAAGAATCTAAAAAGTCTGCCGAGTAATTAACTAATCGTCAGTAATTATAATATTGTTTCTAGCTTATTGAACCATCGCTATATGCGATGGTTTTTTTATAATAGGTCGCATAAAACTCCCTAATGAATAAACAAGCTTTTCTTGCTCTCTGTATAGCTATTTTAATACCCGTAACTTGTTACCTGATATTGAAAGGTGCTAGTGATACCGCCGTAATAATGCCTCGGCATTTTTTGATGGATACCGTCATTCAAACTATTAAAGATGGTAAAGAAAAAAGCGACACTGTTTGGCATAAAACAGCAAATATTTCTCTTGTTAATCAGCTTGGTGATACGGTTAGTTTATATGATAAGCCAGGAAAGATTATTGTTATCGATTATTTCTTTACCCACTGCCGTAGTATCTGCCCTGTATTAACCCGAAACATGGCGCGTTTGCAACATTCATTCATATTGGGAGGGGACACTAGAAATAAAATAGATACTTCCGTTGTTCAGTTTATCTCTTTTTCGATTGATGCAGATAGAGATACTGTAAAAGCAATAAAGGATTATGCAGATAGGTTTGGTGTAAATCATGATAACTGGTGGATGCTTACAGGGAACCAAAAAGTTATCTCCAATTTTGCTTTTCAAGAGCTTAAAGTAGATCAGTTTAGTGGCGAACCTGTTGATTCTGACTTTGTTCATACCAATCGTTTTGTAGTACTAGACAAGGACTATGTAGTACGGGGTTACTATAATGGTCTCGATACTGTTCAGGTGGCCAAGCTTGCTAGAGACATTGGTTTATTGATGATGGAGAAAGATAAGAAAAAGAAGAGCCTATTATTCATCGAGATTATGGATCTTAATTGGCTATGGGCATTGGTAGTTTGTTTAGTAGCTTTTTTTGTTTTTTATATGTCAAAGCGTAGAAAAATAAATGGTTAAGTAAACCAAGTTTTCTAACAGTTGTTAAAAGTAAAATTCTAAATATGATGATAGGAGCAACGATTAAAAGGAACGATACATTAGCTAAACAACTTATTTGGGTGTTTTCGTTTGTAGTTTTTATTGCGGTAGTATTATTGAGTAAGTTCAAACTGCCAATTCACGTAAGTTTCAATGTGCATTTTTTTGCTACACTCAATGCATTCATTAATGCCATTACTGCTTGTTTATTAGTAGCTGCTTTATTTGTAGTAAAGGTTAGTAAAAACTTCTTTCTACACAAAAGAATTATGGTGGCATGTCTAGTGTTCTCAGTGGTATTTCTTGTTTCTTATATCGCTCATCACCTTTTGGCTGGCGAAGCAAAGTTTGGAGATACAAATCATGATGGTGTAGTTTCTGCAGCAGAGATTGCCCAGGTGGGTTCATTAAGAACAGTTTATTTGGTTATTCTTACTAGTCATATCTTCTTGGCAACTATCATTCTTCCTTTTATCTTATTTACGGCTTACAGAGGTTTAACTGCCGAGTTTCCAAAACATAAAAAGTTAGCAAGAATTACTTGGCCTCTATGGTTTTATGTAGCGGCTACTGGTCCAATTGTATACGAATTGATTAGCCCATACTACTACTAGTTGATAATTTTCAATTGACAATTGATTTTTGTGTTTTTGCATTTCAATTATCAATTAAAAATTATCAATTACTCCGGTTTCCACAGTAGTTTTTCAAAATCTACTACTGTATCATTCTTTACTTCAATTCCTTCTTTTTCTAATAGTTGTTGCATTAGGGATGGTGTGCCAAAGTGTGCTTTGCCGCTAAGCATTCCATTTCTGTTTACCACTCTTTGTGCAGGAACGGGGATTGTCTGATTATGTGCTGCATTCATAGCCCATCCCACCATTCTTGCGCTCTTCTTAGCACCCAAATATTCTGCAATGACACCATAAGTGGTTACTCTTCCCTTGGGTATTTGCCTTGCTACTTCATATACTTGTTCAAAAAAAGAGGATTCTCTTTTACCACTTGGTAAAATGCTTGGTAGTTTTTCTTTATTGTTTTTTGATGCAGCCACTATATTATTGTTGTTGCTGTTGTTGCGATAATAGTATACTTTTCTTTGGTTCTGGAACGGCATCAAAATAGTATGGACAGTAGCGGCATCCATGCCCGCAACAATAACCACGTTCTTCATGATACTTTTTGGTAAGCACCATTAATCCGCTTTCATCGTAGTAAAAGTCCTCGTTCTCAATCAGTGCTGTTTCCATCAATCAATAATTTTAGCTCCTCTTCCTTTTCAATCGGCAATGGTTTATCTAATTGAAATTTCAGATAATGCACCCTATTACTTTTTGCTATGTCGAGACTCTCGTAATACGTTTTAATTTTCAGTTCCTCGCTAATGCCTTGTTGGTGATAGGCATCATCAAAATCTTGTAACAACGTAAGATCAAATAAGTTGATGACAGTTTTTGTAAATTGATATAAATCCGGACTATCGGTTTTTAGATTAACAATAGCATTAGGTTTGAGAAACTGCTGATACAAACGAAGAAACTTAGGATGCGTCAATCTTTTCTTCGCTTTACGCAGTTGAGGATCAGGAAAAGTAATCCATATTTCGCTCACCTCATCTGTAGTAAAGTAATTAGGTAGTTTATCTATTTCGGTACGCAGAAAAGCCACATTAGTTAGTCCTTCATCAAGGGCCGTAATAGCACCACGCCAAATACGGTTTCCCTTTATGTCCACCCCAATCAGGTTTCTATCGGCATGCATCCTTCCTAGACCCACGGCATATTCCCCTTTACCGCAAGCCAATTCAAGGGTTATATCATTCGTATTGCCAAAATGGTTTTTCCATTCGCCTTGCATCCCTTCAGGGTGTTCCAATACGTTTGTAAAGTTCTTTATCGCCTCAAACCTTATAAGCTTCTTGTGTCCCATAATCAGTATTAAAAAGAAGGCAAATGTAATGGAAGTTATGAGTTATGAATTATGAGATATGAGTTAAAAGTCGAGAGTCGTGAGTCGATAGTTTGGATTTGTAAGTTCGTGAATCGTGAATCGTAAGTAGTGTGTTAAAATGAAAAGAGGCAGTAAAGAAGTTTTATCTTCCCCACTACCTCCTTCACTATTTACTGATTACTGCTCACTGTTCACTGTTACGCTACATTCACATTATAATGCCCTGCCAAAGTATCTGATAGGTTTACAACGCACAGAAAAGTATTTGAAGTATTACCAACAAATGAACTTACCGTAATTGTGTCTGTTTTTCTAGATAGAATGTTAATCACCGTATAACCTGTAGGACCTTCATCAGGGTTTTCGGCCATATACATACCTAATAAACTATCACCATCATTTGTAAAATCAATCGTATCATCTTCAGCCAATGTTCTTTGAGCAAAAGTTTCAAAGGCATTCTTTTTTATGGCACCAGTAAATATTGTTTGCAACGTATTTCTAATCACATTAAAGTTAAACAATACGGTTATTAGTTTTGGCGTTTCTGCCAAATGCCCAATACATTGCCCTAAAATAGAATACAACATTACCATTGCCGTAATTCTTGCTTTCTCCACATCTTCGCTTGCAGTGGTGGTTGTTCCTACGCTGCCAGACTGAGTAGTGTCGGCAGTTATTAGTTTGCCCGAGAAGGTGGTTACATCGGTCAATGTGGTTTCCAAACCTACTTTGCCAGTAAGGGCTATTTCTAGTTGTGCTACTGCATTTATGCGTTCTAGTTTTGTACCTGAATTAAACGACTTCATATTTTTAGGAAATATGGCAGTATAAAT
>CANCVE010000059.1 GCA_947381435.1 Chitinophagaceae bacterium | reverse complement strand
CTACATGTAAACATACAATTCAATTCAACTTGTGCAGTTTTACTAGAAAATGAGTTTTCACTGGCTCATCTAGCCTATGAGCGTTGGCGTCTATTTAAAAGTCAATCAGCTAGTCAGGGTGTTGCTGTTCGATCATGTTAAATCGAAGCAGCATGTCGAACTGGCAAATGACAAGGATTTTTAATCCCGATACTCCATAATAAAGCTACCACCAAAGCAAGCGTTAAGCTATTGCTGATTATTTGCACCCTTTTGTCAAACCAGTTATCGCCAAGATGAATACGCTTCTGGGCAGTTGTATTTAAAATTACTAGTATAAACTCATTCAAAGCCCTTTATCCTTTACTTTGCTAATATCATAATTAATAGGTCTCTGCTCACTTTTATGCGATTAACCCGCTTTTGTTTCTTCATATTATACTTCATAACTGCTCCAATCACTTTTTGTATTGGACAAAAGGACAGCCTTTATGTGTCTGGAGATAAGCTATATAATGAATGCAATGAGCAGTTGATATTAAATGGGGTTAACTACTCTGTTTTGGATGATTGGGACTTTCCTGCTAATTTGTTTAATGGTGGCGAAAGGTTGTCTGAGATAGCAAAAACTGGCGCCAATGCAGTAAGAATACAATGGTATAATAATTACGGACAAAAAGGAAGGGCTGCTTACACTACTGCCGACTTAGACTCGCTCCTCACGCGTTGCAAAAGACTGCAACTAATTCCTGTGGTTGGTTTATGGGATTTAACTTGTGGCACCAATTGGACTTCCTTCGACACCCTAATAACTAATTGGTGGATACGTCCAGAAAACGTGGCACTTGTAAACAAGCATAAAGCCTATTTGATAGTAAATATTTGCAACGAATTTGCCCAATACGAATGGACTGGCGATACCACAAAAGCACTACAAGATTTTAAAACCAATTACAACAAAGCGGTGGCTAAACTTAGAAAAGCAGGAATAAACGTTCCATTAATGATTGATGCACCCGATTGTGGTCAGAATGTGGAGTGTATTGCAAAATGTGGCAACCAAATTATCAATGCCGATCCTTTAAAGAATGTACTATTTGGGGTACACGCTTATTGGTACTATTATACCTCTAACAATTCAGTGCAAACTACAGCCAAGATAAACAAGTTGATAGCTGCCAAAATACCTGTAGTATTTGGTGAAATAGCCGATTATCAATCTATTAATAATGGCAATCCGTGCCAATATTATTTGGATTACCCTACTATTTTGACCATTTTAAAGAATAATAAACTAGGTTGGTTGGGTTGGACATGGTATCAGGACGACTGTGCCTACCGAGAAATGGCCGATTCTGGTTACTTTTCTAGACTTGGTACTTATGGAAAAGACCTTGTATACAATTCTGTGTATGGTTTAAAGGCCAATGCAACTAAAAAGAGTTGTTCCTTCAATGTAAATAATCCACTGCCCATACAAGCCTATAGTCTCAGGCAAAGCATTGCTACAAATGGAAGTAAATTATTAGTACTCGATTATTATTTTACTGAAACGAATACCTGTATCCTCCAAAAAAGTACCGATGGACTTTTGTGGCAAGACCAAGAATTACTCAATCTAAATGAAAGATCCAATGTTCATAGCCTAAGTATTAATATCTCAGTTGCCAACAGTGAAACCTTTTTTAGGGTTAAATATATTTCAGCTATCGGTAATGCATTATATTCTAACATATTGATAGTAAAAAACGAAGCTGACAATCAGCTACAGCTATTTCCCAATCCGGCTGAGCGTTTTATTACGGTGGAATCTGTTAGTCAAAACTCCGATTTATTAATTTATTCAACATTTGGTAGTCTTGTACTTAAGAAAAAAGTAGACATAGGCAATATTATCAAAATTGATATTAGCAGCTTACCAAATGGATATTACTACTTAAAAAACTTTAGCAATAATGGGCTTTGTAAAGTAGCCACATTTATTAAGCGATAGAAAAAATAGACAAGTCCTACATAATTGAAGTAAGTTAGGCATCTGCTTTTCTGGTTAAGCGAATCGCAAGCAAAGTTCAAATTAAAGACATTTATAATTTCTTTACTATTGAATAAATGTTATATCCAGCTAAAATATTTGGATGCAGCATTGTAAACCGCCAAAGTACAAACTTCATCACTTGTACTATTCACCTCAATCAGCAATGATTTTGCTACAGCTATTTAACATCTAACTGGTTTCTGCTTTTAAAGCTTATAAAATGAATAATTTATTATTAATTCACCTGTAAAATTCATATTTAACAGAAATAAGCCTTTTATTTGTGGAAATATAAGTTTCAACATGATAAAAAGAAGTTTAACCCTGCTCTCATTGAGCCTATTGGTAGTATCCGTATTTGCCCAAGATGTAAGATTAAAAACGCTGCGCAAATCAAATAGACACCGTTGTTATACGGTAGAAGTACAAAACAATTACTTAAAGACACACCCTAATGCCGAAACACCGATGCAATTTGAAGGTTGGTTTCAAGGTAAGATTGCGGAACGTAGGAGAGCACTTGCAGCTCAGGGCAAAATGGGAACCTTCGGAGCGGTTACTCAATATACTATACCCATTGTGTTTCATATTGTGCACAATGGTGAAGCTATAGGAACAACTCCAAATGTTGATGCATCTTTTATACAAGCGCAGTTATTACAACTAAACAAGGACTATGGTAATATGTCTGGTAGCCCGTATTCTGTAGCATCTTCTACAGGCATACAGTTTGCGCTTGCTGCAAAAGACCCTTCTGGTAAAACATTGGCAGAACCTGGTATTGACCGTGTAAATAGAAAAACTAAGAAATGGGGTGCCGCTCCGTTTGAGTTTACAACTACGGTTACTGATACAATTAAACCTGCTACAATATGGGATCCTTATCGTTACGTAAACGTTTGGCTTTTAGAAGATGTAATGGATAACGGCAGTAGCGGAATATTGGGTATTGCAACTTTTCCTGCAAGTTCTGGTTTGGATGGGTTAGACAATTCTGAAACCGATAAAGATGCAGGTGTAGTTATAAATTCTGGTACTGTAGGTAGTATATTCAGCTCTGCCGATTGTGGTTCTGTTACTAATCCTTATACACTTGGTAGAACATTGACACACGAATTAGGTCACTATTTTGGGTTGAGGCATATTTGGGGAGATTCAACCTGTGCTTCCGATTTTTGTGATGATACCCCAATTCATTATGATGCAAATTATGGTAAACCTAAGCACCCAAAAGCAAACAGTTGCGGCACTGCCGACGAAATGTTTGAAGACTATATGGACTATACCGATGATGATGTAATGAATACTTTTACGGCTAGCCAAACAGAGAGAATTCAAACAGTAATGCTTAATAGCCTTCGCAGAAAAACGTTAGCTACCTCCAATGTGCCCACCGCATTGCCTGCAGGTAGTAACAAGCTTTCTTTTGCTATCTGTAGTGGTATAACCGAAACAGCTGAAACTGCTAACGCAGGAACAACTCAACGTTACAAAGACATTGGCATTACTATTAACGTAGAAAAAGTAGCTACTGCAAATGCAACAGTTACTGTTCAGACGGCTGGTACTGCAATTAGAGGTATTGATTATGACTTAATTGATGACACTATGAATTTTGTTGCAAACGATGGTGCTAAGGCATTTACTTTACGTGTTTACGACAACAATGCAATTGATGGCGACAGAACGGTAATACTTAGTTATGCTATTGCTGGTGCTGGTGTAACAGCCGCTACTAATGGACAATCATTAACTGTTACTATTTTGGATGATGACGATAAGAAAATAGGTAATAAATTAGTGAATCTTATCAACCAAAACTTTGGAACTACTGGCGGTAGCATACCGACAGGATGGACAACAGATAAATCAACTGGTAGTCCTAACTTCTTTACGGTAAGTGCTACATCAAATCCTATTGGAACTGGTCAGTTTGCCTACGTTACAAACAGCACTAAAAAAACATTGACCTATTCTAAAGGTGTTAACAATGATTATTACTCAGTTTTGTCTACACCAAAAATTGGGGGTAATTCATACAAGTCTATTGATACATTGAAGTTTAAATACAAAGCAGGTGGTCAAGCAATAGATTATACAGCCGGCACAGGAGCTTATGGTTCAGTTTGTTACACATTAAATTCTGTGTTCGATTATTATGCAGCAAGTTTGTACAATGACTCTCTAGGCCTAAATGGTTCCGCACCATACATAAACAGTACACAGTCTGTTTCATTAACTTCACCTTCTGTATTAGCAACCGGAGATTTTTATATTCATTTCATGTGGGAAACTGTCTATACGGCAGGTGGTAAAAATCCTGGTCTTTGTGTGGATGATGTATCGCTAAATGCTATGCCTTTCCCAATAGATAGTGCTGTTAGCAAAAGCTATAGTTTAATAATCCCTGCTAATAAAACTAATCTTATCAGAAGTACTGCCGATGATATCATTGCTTCTGTTGTTGGGGTAACTTCTCCACTTAAGAATTTTGTTGCATCTATTACAGAAGCTGGTACAAGCCAAGTAGATTTCTCAATAGGTAATAAAACTTATCTACGTAGTAAAAAAGTAATCAATTTTGATAATGGCACTACCGATAATATCAGTGCTTTTACAACTACTTTGTACTACACTACAAATGAAATTGCCGCTTGGTCAAATACTTTACAAGCTTTAAGGGTATTGCAATTGAATAATGGTACTACTTTCACTTCTGGAAGTATTTCTCCTACAACTGCTTCTATTCTTACACCTACTTCTATCTCAGATAAACGTTCTACCGATGGTTATGTTGCCATCACAGTAAGTAGCAAGGGTCTAGGTTCTTTTGCTCTGATTGATAGCAGCGTTTCTTTGCCTATTTCTTGGAAATATGTAACAGGAAAGGTGCAGAATAATGCGGCTGTAATAGCATGGCAGCTTCTTACGCCTACACAAGGTGTTAAATACAGTGTAGAGAGAAGTGAGGATGGTATTCGTTACTCAACTGTTCAATCAGGACTTACAGGAACTACGCTAACAGATGCTACCATTGATGCAGGTAAAAACTATTTCTACCGTGTTATTGCAAGCACTCCAGAAGGAAAGATTGTGTATAGCAGCGTGATTAATGTGGTTTATTTCAGTTTAAACCACTCATTTACTGTTGCACCAAATCCTTTCTCTAATGTAATTACCATTCAAAACAATGTTACAGCTACAGGAACAACTGCATTAACAGTATATGATGTTACAGGTAGATTGGTATTCAATAAATCATTTGCAAGTCAAGCCGGTACATCCACTATCAATACCACTAGTTGGATACCGGGGGTTTACTTAGTGAAGATAAAGAGTGCAGAATCTGCTATTACTTATAAATTGATAAAGCGTTAGGTTTATTAACTATTTACCACAAGGTACACGAAGGTTTTCACAAAGGAAACAGGGATAGTAGCTTTTTTGTATAGAATTATCAATTTGTGCAACAAATCCTTGTGTTCTTAGTTTCCTTTTCCTGGTGAACTTTGTGGTAAGTTTTAATAAACTTAGATTTTAAATTATAGTCAACTGAGAGCCTGTTATAATAACAGGCTCTTAGTTTTTAAAACAATTACAATGAAAAAAATACTTGTTGCATTTTGCATGTTACCATTAGCATTAATGGCTCAAAAAGAGTCGCTATGGAAAATAGAACAAAAAAGTAAGGTAATAGAATGGCAAACTATTAATGATACAGCTTCCATTACTTTAAAAACAAATACTAAAGGGTCATTAAATGTAAGCTACTTAGCACCGGAAAAAGTAACCAAAAGCAATCAATCAATCATTTTGATGGATGAGGGCAGACAAGAGATTAGTAGAATAGAAGTTAAGGACAATCAGGCATTAATAAATATTCATCAACTACTAATAAAGTCTAACAAAAAGTCTGTATTCCTTTATTCTATTTCCTTACCTAAAGATCCATTAATTAAACGAAGGGCACGAATTGCGACTGTTTTTATTGGGAAGATTAACTGGAAAAAATAAGTTGAGTTCAAAAGCTCAAAGTCGTAAGTCATAAGTCATAAGTTATAAGTCATAAGTCAAGACTCGAGAGTAGCTGTCTGCTTTTTGATGATGATTGTATAAAGCACGCATCGGTACTAATAAAGTATGAATTGGTACGAATAAAGCATGAATTCAATTGCCCTTCAGCTTTAGCCAAGGGGAAAAGTATTAATCTTATTACTAAACCTACCTAAAGAGTCGGGATAACTCTTATACTAAGCATTAGCGCACTAAACACCTAATTCTAACAATTTTATTGAGGAATTTATTACAATTACCTTCATACGTCACGACGTTATTAATCCAGAAACGCTATTTATATCGTACGAGACGACAACACGAGTAAATTGGGCCAAATGACGCGGTACGTCACGACAACACGAATCATTTGGGCCAAATGACTTAGTACGTCGCGACAACACGAACCATTTTAGCCAAATGACGTGGTACGTCACGACAACACGAGCCGTTTGAGCCAATTTACGTGGTACGTAGTCACGTACGACGTCATTTGGCTCAATTATAAAGTATTTTGATAAATGTTGTTTATAAAGAGTTTTATTTGGTTGATATTGAGCTGCGAGGGGACGTAAAATGAGGCAAATAAGTTGATGCATTTTTCAGCTTAACAGAAAAAGTCTCGCGATAACATCCACTCAATCAGACCGACTGCAGATTTGGCAACTTTTGGAAAGTTGCCAAATCTTGCAACCTCATGCTGCAAGCATCTATCTAAAAATGTATGTCTGTCTGAATCAGGATTATGTTTATTAAAGGATAGGTAGGATGAATAAGCGGGTTAATCTTGTTAATCCTACAATCATTCTAATCCTGATTCAGATAGCTGTAAGCCGCAACTTCCCGGGAGGAATAAAGCATACATCGGTACGAATAAAGCACAAATCGGGATGTAAGGCGGATTTTTAAGTAAATTGATAATTGACAAAAAGTTCATTCCGAATATCTCGATGATTGTCACCCTGAGCTTGTCGAAGGGCAAGTCAGATAAATTATCACCATAGACATCCAAACTTTTAAAAAGATGTCATTAGCAGTATTTCGAAATATAAACACTACATTTCGGAAAGCTGTCATTGATATTAATCCAGTATATCCTATTTACCAACTATAATTGACAAAATAGTGGGTAATTCCATTATTCAAAAAGTAGGTTAATTGAATGTACCTACATTTGCTTTTCAACTCCACAATAAAGAAACAAACAACGAATCTTTTTTATTACTGTTAATTCATCAAATGAATAAATGGATAGCCTTTAGTATTTCGATAATTTTAATAACTAGTAATAGTTCTCAAGCACAACAAACGGTTAAACTAAATGATAGCATTTTGCAATCGGCAACTTTAGACGATTGTGTTCAATACGCTTTGCAGCATAAACCACAAATACAGCAATCATTACTCGACGAACAGTCTACGGAATTTGCCATTAAAAGCAAACTCGCAGATTGGTACCCACAACTAAACTTCGATTATTTTGTACAGAACAACCTTCAGTTACCTACTTCTTATAATGGTGGCAAATATGTACAAACGGGAACATTAAATACTTCTGGAGCCTATTTTTCTGCCAATCAAACATTGTTTAATAAGGACGTATTCTTGGCAAAACGTTCTGCTACCGATGTACGCAAACAAGTAGAACAGAGTTTGGAGAATAATAGAATCCTTGTAAAAGTTACAACAAGCAAGGCTTTTTATGACGTATTGCTTACCCAAAAACAAATAGACCTTACCAACGAAACCATCAAAAGATTGGAAGCTAGTTTAAAGACAGCATACTTGCAATATAAGGATGGTATTGTAGATAAAACAGACTATAAAAGAGCAACCATTTCCTTAAATAATACTAAAGCTCAGGTTAAGGCACTACAACAATTGCAACTATCAAAGGAGGCATTTCTAAAGAACACAATGGGATATACTTCCGATAACCGTTTTACGCTGCAATACGATACCCTACTGATGGAAAAAGCAATAGTACTCGATACTTTGCAAGCCATAAACTTTAGTAATAGAATAGAATACAAGCAATTGGAAACCTTAAAAAGGCTACAACAATATAATTTAGAATACACTAAAATGAGTTATTACCCTTCGGTATCTGCTTATGGTAATTATAATTTAAACTTCTTGAATAATGATTTAAGCAAGTTGTATGGTCAGAATTATCCCAATTCTTACCTCGGTTTAAGGCTTTCTTTACCATTGTATCAAGGCAATAAAAGGGTGTATCAAACGCGTTCTGCAGAGATTGCCCTAAAACGTTTAGATTGGGATTTATTGCAATTGCGCACCAATATCAATACGCAATACAATCAGGCTTTGGCTGCATATAAAGCCAACCTGTATAACTACCTTTCGCTTAAGGAAAACTTGCAGTTGGCACAGGAAGTCTATAATACCATACAATTACAGTATAAGGCGGGTATAAAAAACTATCTTGAAGTAATAACGGCAGAAACGGATTTGCGCACTTCGCAAGAGAGTTACACCAATGCTTTGTATCAGGTATTGGCTTCGAAAATAGATGTAGAACAAGCTTTGGGAGCATATAATTGATAATCTATAATTATCAATTGCCAATTATTAATTATTAATTAAAAAGTTATGAAATATACCATTCTTTATTCATTATTCTTCCTGCTAATTTTATTGGAAGCCTGTGGTTCCGATAAAAGCAAACAGCAAGTTACGCCACCACCTCCAGCTACAGTTGGGGTATATGAAGTGCATACGGGTAGTTCTACCTATTTTGATTTATTTCCTGCAAATATCATTGCTGTAAATCAGGTGGACATCAGAGCGCAGGTTAATGGCGCAATAACAGGCATTTATTTTAAAGAAGGGCAACAAGTAAGCAAGGGACAAAAGTTATATTCTATCGATGAGCAGCTGTATACTGCCAACTATCAACAGGCACAGGCTAACCTTAATGTGGCCAAAGCAAACCTTGCAAAAGCACAACAAGATGCAGACAGATACAATGATTTAGCAAAAAATGATGCCATTGCAAAGCAAGTGCTCGATCATTCATTGGCAGAATTACAGGCATCAAAAATGCAATTAAAAGCTGCAGAAGCTACTGTAAATAGTGTTCAGACAAATGTTCGATATGCTACCATCTTCGCACCATTTACAGGCACAATCGGCATTTCGCAAGTAAGGCTAGGTACTGCTGTAACAGCTGGAACAATGATATTAAATACAGTTTCAACTGATGACCCAATAGCGGTAGATTTTGCCGTGAACGAAAAAGACATTTATCGGTTTACACAATTGCAACAGAAAGGATATACAGCTAAAGACTCAATATTTACTATTCAGTTGCCAGACGGGACAATCTATCCAGAAGTAGGAAAGATTGCTTTTATGGACAGGGCAGTAGACCCACAAACCGGTACATTGAAACTTAGATTAGAGTTTAACAATAGCAAGCATCTATTAAAACCGGGGATGAGTTGTAATGTACGAATTAAAAACAATGGCAACGTAAACCAGCTATTAGTGCCAATGAAGGCATTGGTGGAGCAGATGGGGGAATATTTTGTGTATGTATTGGGAGATAGTAGCAAGGTTTTTCAAAAACATATAAATACTGGTGCTATCATTAATGACAAGATTGTAGTTAAAGATGGTTTGGTAGAGAAAGATAAAGTAGTAATTGATGGTGTTCAAAAAATGAAAGAAGGCATTGTAGTCAAAGTGGTTCCTTCAAAAAAGATATGAGATAGTAGATATTAAATAGTACAATCACATAACTCATATCTCATAATTCATATCTCATAACTAGTTCACATGATTGCAGACGTTTTTATCCGAAGGCCTATTACGGCAATCGTTATATCGATAGTAATTGTTTTGTTGGGTTCATTGGCAATAACTAATTTGTCTATTAGCCAATACCCCGAAATTACGCCCCCTACCATTCAGGTTACCGGAAGCTTTACAGGTGCTGATGCACAAACTGTAGAGCAGTCTGTTACTACCCCCATTGAAGCACAGGTGAACGGAACACCCGGTATGGATTATGTTACAAGTACTAGCACCAATGATGGTCAAACCACCTTAAATGTAGTACTTAAGGTAGGAACCAATCCAGATTTGACAGCATTAGAAGTGCAGAATAGGGTAAACATTGCTACACCATCTTTGCCTGACGATGTAAAACGTGTGGGACTTACCACACGTAAACGTAACCCGAGTATTCTTTTATTAGTGGGTGTTTATTCGCCAAACGGTACGCACAATGTATCTTTCGTAGATAACTACACCAACATTTTCATAAAAGACGCCTTATTACGTGTTCCAGGTATTGGTGATATATCTAGCCGTGCGGATGATTTTAGTATGCGTATCTGGTTACAAACAGATAAACTTGCCAGACTTGGTATTACTTCCAATGAGGTATTGGCTGCACTGCAAGAACAAAACATTCAGATTGCTGCTGGGTCTGTAGGGGCACCTCCTCAAAATAGGGCTCAATCTTTTGAGTATAATGTATTGACCAATAGTAGATTAACTACGCCTAACCAATTTGAAAACATAGTTATAAGAAGCAAGCCTGGCGATGCTAATGTTGTTCACCTAAAAGATGTAGCGAGAGTTCAGCTAGGCAAGTTTAGCTACAGAAGCAATTCATTTGTTGATGGAAAAAGAGCTTCTTATTTAAGAATATACCAAGCACCAGGTAGTAATGCATTAGATGTTGCAAAGGGCGTGTATGCCACTCTGGAAAACCTGAAGAAGTCCTTTCCTAAGGATATTGATTATGTAGTTCCTTTTGAGTCGGTTTCGGTAGTAAAAGTATCAATCAGTGAGGTGGTTAAAACCTTAATTGAAGCGCTATTGCTCGTTACTATTGTGGTTTTTCTATTCCTACAAAGTTGGAGAGCTACTCTTATTCCTGTACTAGCAATACCAGTGGCCATTGTTGGAACATTCATTTTTTTTATCCCTCTCGGTTTTACCATAAACACATTAACCATGTTTGGTTTTGTACTGGCAATTGGTATTGTCGTGGATGATGCCATCGTGGTGGTAGAGGCAGTACAACACTACATGGATCATGAAGGTTTGTCATCCAAAGATGCGACAAGTAAGGCCATGAAAGATATATCAGGGCCAGTAATTGCCATTGCATTGATATTGGCAGCGGTGTTTGTACCTGTTGGTTTTATACCGGGCATTGTAGGAAGACTCTATCAGCAGTTTGCAATTACCATCGCTATTTCGGTGCTTATTTCAGCATTTGTAGCGCTTTCCCTTACACCAGCATTGTGTTCGTTATTCCTAAAACCCATGAAATTGGATAAGGAATCGAAGGGGCTAAACAAGTGGTTTTACAAATTCAATAGATGGTTTGCCAGAACAACGTACAGTTATTCAAAAGGGGTACAGGTATGCATCAAGCGAACTCCATTGGTTTTAGTAATTCTTGTTTCCGTGTACATTGGCACTGGTTTTATGTTTAAAGAGAAACCTACAGGCTTTATTCCAACCGAAGATGAAGGAAGAATTTTCATCAACTTTGAGATGCCAGAAGCTACGTCTACCACACAAAGTATTGAGCTGTTAAACACCATAATGGATACCTTAAAGCATACTGCTGGCATCTCTCACTTTGCGGCATTGGGCGGTATCAATGCCATTTCCTTGGCAAGTAAATCAAACAGTGGTGCAATCTTTACCTCCCTTACTCCTTGGGAAGAGCGTACTTCTAAAGCATTACAGTTAGACGGCATCATTGCTTCTCTTCAAAAGAAGTTTGCCAATATAAAAGGTGCAACCATTATAGTGACGTCTCCACCTGCTATTCCTGGGTTAGGTCAGAGTGGTGGTTTTACGTTTGAATTAGAACAAAAAGAAAGTACGGACGATATAAAACAGTTTGAAAGAGTAATGCAAACATTCATTGCCGAAGTAAATAAACGACCTGAAATTGGAAAAGCTTTCTCTTTCTTTACGGCTAGAACACCTGGCTATCAGGTGGATGTAGACAGAGAGAAGTGTAAGAAGCTGGGTGTTTCATTGAGTGATGTTTATAACACGATGCAAACCTTTTTAGGCAGCAAATACGTTAATGATATTACCCTTTACGGTAGAAACTTTAAAGTAATAGCGCAGGCAGATACGCTGTTTAGGGGCGACATTCATGCGTTAGATCAATATTTTGTACGCAACCAACAAGGCACAATGGTTCCTCTTGGAACTTTAATTAGTTATAGACTAACAGAGAATCCTGCACTTATCTCACACTACAACCTGTTTAGAAGTGCAGAGATTAATGGTTCTGCCAGAGAAGGATATAGTAGTGGTCAGGCACTGGATGCTCTAAAGGAAGTGGCAGCCAAAGTATTGCCAGCGGGCTATGGATATGAGTTTGCAGGATTGAGTAGAGAAGAATTAAATGCGGGCAATAGCACCATCCTCATCTTTAGTTTATCCATTTTGTTCGTATTCCTATTCCTCGCCGCCTTATACGAAAGTTGGTCAGTACCATTCTCGGTGTTGCTTGCCGTACCTATTGGGGCTTTTGGTGCCATCCTTACTCTTACGTTAATTCCCACATTAGCCAATAATATTTATGCACAAATTGGTTTAGTAACCCTGATAGGTTTGGCAGCTAAGAACGCTATCCTGATTGTAGAGTTTGCCAAAGAAAGGGTAGATAGTGGTGTAGATATTATCGCCGCCACCATGGATGCGGTAAGGCTACGGCTACGCCCCATCATCATGACTTCCTTTGCTTTTATATTGGGTGTTCTTCCGCTTGTATTTGCTACGGGTGCAGGTGCAGTAGCAAGAAGTACTATTGGATACACTGTATTTGGTGGGATGCTTGCGGCTACTTTATTAGCCATCTTTATTGTTCCGGTTCTGTTTGTATTAATATCTAAGATTTCTTATAGCAAAGAAAGATTGGTGGCTCTAAAAGCAAGGAGAGAAGCATTTTTAGACGATACTCATTAGTAGTTTGTGCTAAGAGATAAATAACGTTTTAACCACATACAACTAATATTTAAAAGTATACTGGATAGAAAGTCAGACTTGGGCTAAGCCTTAAGGTAGGCATTGGAAATTTTACCCTATTAATAACTTTGGCAAAGGCCTGAAAATGTTTGTTTTTGGGAAAGATGCCTGTGAAATCAATATCTGGAGCTAAATAAAATTCATATTTGCCCTTGCCCTTGTTTTGGGGTAGGTTCAGTCCTGTATAATAGCTATCTAATGTGTTATCAACCCCAATGCCAGCAGAAATGCTCAACCATTTAGGCCAATTTGGGTGTACACGTTTTCCATGACTAATAAGTCTATATGGGTTGTAAGAAGCCCAAAATGTCATGTTCATATAGTCTTCATCCCAAGTTCTATTTGGGTTGTCTTGATAAACTGTAAAATAATAATCATCTCGCCGAAAATAACTAATTTTTATGTCAGTCGCAGCAAGTACTGGAACAAAATTCTGGGTGTATGAGTAAAAACTTCCCAATGAACCAGCTGTTACATCAAGAACACTAAATCCCCAGTTATAAGCAAATCCATCTTTAATTTCTATAAATCCTTGGATAGAACATCCAGCTAAAGCGCCAAATAAAGCGGCCTTCTTAGTTGGAACATTAGATTCACTTAATAAATAACTAAATAAGTCACTATAAACTACTCCTCCCCAAAAATGAGCAATCTTGTCTAGGTTTTTAGCATACTTCTCATCAGGGCCTTTAAAAATGCTAAAGATGCTACCGTCATTTGCGTCTTTATCTAAGTGAAATGATTTTTTGCGCCCATTCCACCATGCATTATTTGCCCAAGCATACGAAGCTCCAAGGGCTGAAAGTCCCAATCCACTTATCAATACAATTCGCTTTTTATTAATTGGTTTAAGTGTTTCTTTAAATGAAGTATCAGTAGAATAATTAAAGTTAGGAAACCCATTTTGAATTATCTCATTGGATTTGATAGTATAGTTTGAATAAATAGTATTTGAATTAACGTTTGAGGTCAATGAATCTGTGAATATTCGTTCATTGGTAATAGATTGTCCAATACTGAGGCTGTTAATAATAAGAAATAACAGAAGTAAAGCCACTCTTTGTATGGATAATACTTTTTTATAGATGAATATTGATCGTCTCATATTTTTTAATTTAATCAGCAAAATAACTAACCTAAATTTAATATTTCCTTGTGTTTTTTTGATGTTGAAGCCCAGCAATGTGCGAAGTAATGGGAAAACCATTTAAGAATTAGGATAAATAAGTAAATAACTGAAAGTTTTATAGAGGTTTAAACAAACAAATAGTCATTTAATTCTACTTAGAGAGATTAGAATTAGCGATAATATTGGATTTATTTATATTCGGCATATGTAGCAATCACGTATAAATATAGCCGCAGATGAAGCGAAAAATACTTCCTTTAGAATTGCTGATGAAGGTCAGCTTAAAAAATATGTTACAAAGTTCTGTAAGCATTTTAAAAGTAAAACCCGGAACCAGAGTGATAATCTTAATTCTTATTTTCTAGGGTTATTTCAAAGTAAAAAACGCAATATTGAACGAATTGGAGAATCCGTTAAAGACAGTGATTATTATGCTATGCAGCATTTTATTTCGGATGCGCCATGGGATTCCAGAGATGTAATGAATCAGGTATCCCAAGAAGTAAATACGCTATTACAGGCACAGAAGAGTCCTACTGCCTTCATTATTTACGAGAGTAGTCATCCGAAAAAGGGGGACAAATCAGTGGGTGTCACTAAACAGTATTGTGGTAACCTAGGGAAGACAGAGAATTGTCAAGTTGCAGTTTATGGGGCGTACATACAGGGAACTATTATGGTTTGGTAGATTGCTCACTATTTCTGCCAGAATCATGGGCAACTGATGCGAAGCGGTGTGAAAAGGCGGGTGTACCCAAGGAAAATATTATTCATAAATCCAAGCCAAAGTTGGCATTGGAGATGGTGAAAGGACAAGTAGCATTAGGTAATAAGATAGACTTTGTAGCTTGCGATGGTCTTTATGGCAATGATTACTCTTTGATGGATGGGTTAGATGATTTGGGTTTGATTGGTGTATTGGACGTACATAGCGACCAGTATGTATTTTTAGAAGAACCTATTATAGCAGTACCCGAAAATAAAGGTAGCATAGGTCGTAAGGCTACAAAATACAAGACCATATCCAAGGCTATTGAAGTAAGAGCATTAAAAAAACAATTGGAGGAACAAGGAAGAGAGGCGATTGAAGACATAGTAATACGTCAGGGGACAAAAGGTGGCATTAAAAACAGGGTGGCTATTATTACCGTTTATGTATGGGATGGAAAATCGGATGTAAGCAAACAAAGGCAGTTATTGATCAGGATCTCAAAAACGGCTACAGGAGGAGGAGAAATAAAATATGCATTGTGAAATGCTAAAGAAGGGCAGTTCAGTTAAAAGTAAATAGCAAAGATGCAAGCACAAAGATATTTTATAGAAAGGTCGCAACAGGAAAGCAAGTCGGATGAATGTATGAGCGATTATCAAGTAAGAGGTTGGAAAGCATGGCATCATCACATGTCAATGTGTATGATGGCTCAGGCATATATGCTTACAGAGAAAGTAGAACATCAAAAGGAGATACCATTATAAAGTGCTTATGATATAAGACAAGTGATTATGCAAACTGATATCAGAAAAGACAATGATTATGAAGCAGTATTGTCACAGATAAAGAATAGACACCAGCAAAGAAACAAGGATATTAATCGAAGAAGAAACATAACTTAATCTGTCAAAGTAGAGTTAATATATACTATAAAAATCTGCAACTACTTTTTCAGAATTGTATAAATACCTTAATGCAACGTTTTTCGACCTAATTCAGTCATATTGTAAAACGTATTTAATGAAAGTGCATTTCTGCCTATTGTCATTTTTCTTATTCCTAAACTATGTGAATGCACAAGTAGAAATGAGTACACCTGTTAGTCCATTGGTAGCTACAAACGGAATAAAGGTTGATTTGTATGGATTGTTTAGAGGTTATACTCAAATAGGCTATGAAAAATTTCTTACCCCTACAAATAGTTTTGAGTTTTCATTCGGCATAATTGGTGTTGGAAGAAACCCTGCCTTTGAATATTCTGATACCGTAATTGGATCGGTAGAACACTCCAAAAGCCAGTCGGGTTTCTTTATTTCTGCTGGATATAAGTTTAATAGAATACCCCTATTCCAAATAGGTCGTAATGAGCGGACAAGTATTCTTCAAGGACTCTATGCCAAACCAATTATTTATTTTGGCAAATATGAAGAGAATAGAATTGCCATAACTAACATGCAACAACGCACTTACGAACTGAAAAGACCCACAACAACATTTGGTGCATTGCAAATAGAGTTTGGAAAAGAATGGGTAATCAATCAGAATATTTTGATTGATGGTTATTTGGGTATTGGTTATTGTGTGGATAATAAGGACTATTATAGTAGCAGTTATTATACTTTTAAAACTACTTCTGCATTCAATTATTGTAATCAGCGAATTGGAACTAGCCCCGGTATATCTACAACCTTAGGTATAAAATTAGGATACCTTTTCAAGTAATAAACAAAAAAGGCAAGTGGAATCCCACTTGCCCTTTTAATTTATTGTAAGTCAATCCTTATTTCATCTCAAAAGATTCCAAAAACTTAGTGGTAAAGTTACCGCTTCTGAAGTCTTCGTTTTTCATCAATTGTAGATGGAATGGTATGGTTGTTTTTACGCCTTCAATAACATATTCGCTTAGTGCACGGTACATGGTATCAATTGCTTCTTCGCGTGTTTGTGCAACAGTAATAAGTTTTCCAATCATACTATCGTAATATGGAGGAATTACATATCCCACGTAAACATGACTATCAACTCTAACTCCATGTCCTCCAGGTGTATGTAGCGTAGTTATTTTTCCTGGTGATGGACGGAAATCATTGTAAGGGTCTTCAGCATTAATACGACATTCTATTGCATGCATTTTAGGCTCATAATTCTTTCCAGATATTTTATGTCCCATTGCAATTTTGATTTGTTCTTTTATCAAATCAAAGCTTACCACTTCCTCCGTAACACAGTGTTCAACCTGTATTCTGGTATTCATTTCCATGAAATAGAAATTACGGTGTTTATCTACCAAAAACTCAATGGTACCAACGCTTTCGTAGTTAATTGCCTGAGCTGCCTTTATAGCGGCTTCTCCCATTGCTTTTCTAAGTTCTGGCGTCATGAAAGGGGAAGGGCTTTCTTCTACCAACTTTTGGTGACGCCGTTGTATTGAACAATCTCTTTCGCTCAAATGGCAAACAGTGCCATATTGGTCTCCAGCTATTTGTATTTCTATATGTCTAGGTTCTTCTACAAACTTTTCCATGTAGATGCCATCATTCTTAAAAGATGCGGCAGCTTCCATCTTGGCAGTTGTGTAGGCTTTTTCCATCTCTTCTTCATTCCACACAACCCTCATTCCCTTACCACCACCACCGGCTGTAGCTTTAAGAATAACTGGATAGCCAACTTTATTTTTAGCTAGTTCTTTAGCTTCCTCAATACTTTCCAACAAACCACCACTACCCGGAACTACTGGCACGCCAGCTTTTATCATTGTTTCCTTTGCAGTAATCTTGTCGCCCATAGCATTAATCATATCGGGTGTTGGTCCAATGAATTTAATATTATGATCGGCACATATTTGAGAAAACTTACTGTTTTCTGCTAAGAAACCATATCCAGGATGAATGGCGTCTGCGTTAGTAATCTCTGCAGCTGCCATGATATGTGGTATATTAAGATACGAATCAGTGCTAGCAGGCTTTCCTATGCAAACAGCTTCATCGGCAAAACGAACGTGCAAGCTATCCTTGTCGGCAGTGCTGTAAACGGCAACAGTTTTTATACCCATTTCCCTACAGGTTCTGATAACGCGTAGCGCAATTTCACCCCGGTTTGCAATCAATATCTTTTTAAACATATTATCCATTTAAGTTGTAAAAACACAAGAACTAACTATCTGGAAGATAAATTAATTCAAGTTGTTTAATAAAAATCATGCATTTTGAATACCCTTAATCCAGAGGTAAGAATATTAGTGACTTGATTTCAATTTTATCCAATAAGGTAGACTAGTTAGGCTCAACTAAGAATAATGGTTGGTCGTACTCCACAGGACTATTATCTTCCAAAAGAATCTTTACTACAGTACCACTAATTTCAGCTTCAATTTCATTAAACAATTTCATTGCTTCTATGATGCAAATTGTTTTACCTTCTACCATCTCAGAACCAATTTCAATAAAGTTTGGTTTGTCAGGGGACGGTCTGCGATAGAAAGTACCAATCATTGGGCTTCTTACTGTTATTAAATTGTCAGCTGCTTTAGGAGTAGGGGCTGCTGCTTGTGCTTGTGAAGGTGCAGGGCTTGGTGCTGGAGCGTCTAATGCTGCTGGAGCCGAAGGACTTACCACATTGTAAACTTGTTGTGGTAATGCGGCAGGAGCGTACTGTGTTACTGGCTCTTCTTTTTGTTTGATGGTTACCTTACCATCCTTATCCTCTATGCTTATCTCTCCAATATTGCTTTTGTTGATAAGCTTTATCAATTCGTGAATCTGTTTTAAATCCATAAAATTTATTTTTTGTACGATTAACTAACAGTTTATGCAACTTGATGCCTTTTTTCAGAAAAGGAATGGCAAAGTAGCAATTATTTAGTGGAATAATCAGTAATTATTTATGAACACTTTTAATTCAGTACTGAATTTCAGTCTCTTTACAAGCATTCTTATCTTTAAAAAAAGATGGGAAGGCTTACACCATCCCATCAAATAAGTTTATTAGCAATATATTACTCCTTTACTCTTTCAATATATTCACCAGTTTTGGTGTTTACACGTATCAATTCTCCGTCTTCTACAAACAATGGAACGTTTACAGTTGCACCAGTTTCTACTGTAGCAGGTTTCAATGCACGTGTAGCAGTATCACCACGTAAACCTGGTTCTACATAAGTAATTCTTACCACAATCTTTTCAGGCAATTCTGCACCAATGGGCAATTCGGTATCAGTATTAACAAATACAAAAACTTCGCTACCATCTTTCAAAAACTCAGGGGCATCAATCATTTCGTCTGCCAAAACAATTTGCTCATACGTTTCTGTATTCATCAAATTATAGCCAGTTTCATCTTTGTAAAGATATTGGTGCGTTCTCTTCTCCACACGGATTGGGAAAATTGTTTCTCCACTGTTCCAAGTTTTTTCTATACTACGTTTGTTGTCTACCCCTTTTAGTTTGGCCCAAACTTTAGCCGCAGAGCGAGCTGTTTTGTTTTCACCAAATTCTATAACGCTGTACAAACTGCCGTCTAATTTCAATATCATTCCACGGCTGATGTCTGCTGTATTTGCCATAATTCATTTTATTTGAGGCGACAAAAGTAGGGGTTGATTACTAAAAATAAATAATGCAAATTTAATTTGAAAGATATTCTACTAACTGCTACCATAAATAGGGCTATTTTCGACCACTTTAAATTAGAATATGGAAGAATTATTAGCTCTGATAAAAAATTGTAAGGAGTGCGACAAAGATTTAGAACTAGGAGCTAACCCCGTAATGACTGCAGGTGCAAATAGTAAAATAGTTATTGTTGGTCAAGCACCCGGGAGAGTTGTACATAAAACTGGCATCCCTTGGAATGATAAAAGTGGCGACACCCTGCGTAAATGGATGGGTATTGATAAAGAAACATTTTACAATACTGAAAAAATATCGTTAATGCCAATGGGTTTTTGTTATCCGGGTACTGGAAAGACTGGCGATTTGCCTCCCAGAAAAGAATGTGCACCACTTTGGCACAATCAATTGCTAGAAAAAATGCCCAATGTAAAGTTGATTTTATTAGTAGGACAATATGCCCAAAACTATTATTTGCGCGAGCAAGCGGCAGAAACGGTAACTGCAACAGTGCAGCATTTTAAAGTGTATCTACCCAAATACTTCCCACTACCGCATCCATCGCCACGCAATAATATATGGCAGTCTAAGAATTTTTGGTTCGAAGCAGAGGTATTACCAAAGCTTAGGGCAATGGTGAAGAAGTTTGTATAATAAAAAACACCTGACAGGCTATAGACCTGTCAGGTGTAAACTGTAAATTTCTTAATAAGCTTTCAAGTTGTCGGCTTCTATTTCTACAACATCCCCTTTTTGTCTCAATAATGCGATGCCATTTTCTTTTGCAAACTTTTCTGTTCTATCATCTAATGAAAAACTAGCGATGCCTAAATAGAAATGATGGTTGGCATAAGAAGGGAATAGTATTTTAAAGTTACCTACTTTCTTTTCAATCAGTTTCACCACATCGTTTTCTGTAGCCCTATACTTACATTCTATCAGGGCAATGTTCGATCCGTTAAACATTGTTATATCAAATTCATCCTCCAGATTTGGAATCTTTCCATGAAGATTCTTGCTTATCTCATCAAATTTTATGTTCCCCAAGTGCCTGTCGCCAAACAATGAGTTATAAAAATACTCTTCTGTGCTTTGTCCGTGACTATTAGCCATACCACCTACATGTATGCCCATATTCTTTAATAGCGCTTCCGTTTTCTCAAATTCTTTGGCATTTTTTTCTTGAGCAATATTAATTCTGGCTTGTGCAGCAGCAGTTTCAGCTTGAGATGCAGCTATCTCATCAAATTTTTTGTTCCATTCTTCGTCGTTCATAATCTTCCTATTTCTACAAATATAACCTTTGGGGTGCAGAGCTTATTTTAAAACTTAAGTTTAGCACTACCTAAAACACCTGACAGGTCTCAAGCCCCTAATTACTAAAAATAACTTCCAATGGTGTGCCGATAAATCCAACGGTATTATTCCTAGATAATCCTATAAATAAGAAATATTTAAGCAATAAATTACCGATTTTTAAGTAAAAATATAACCATCCTGAATACCTGAACTTGTATGAGAAACTGCTAGCCTAAAACTTCTTTATTTTCAAGAAAAAAACTTATTGTGTAGCATTTTGCCTATTTCTATTCGAAACAACTACACACAGTTTGATAGATTTCTTTTTCAGAAGAAATTGTTGGAAGATTATGGCAAAGCTTAAATAGATGTAAGTAATTGACTTTTAATTGATTAATTATATAAAATATTTACTTCTACATCTCCCAAAACCCACAGGCTCGGTAGTAAATCCGATAGTGGGTTCCTACAACTGTATTTACTCGGTATCCAATCCGATACCGAGCCTGTGGGTTTCCCGAGGTCGCTATCGGATTGGATAGGAGGCAAAAGCAGTTGCAAAAAGTGGGTATCAGATTGGATAGTGGGCAAAAGGTGTTGTCCGAACCCACTATTCAATCAGAAATAGGCAAAAAGCAGTTGCAGGAACCCACTATCAGATTACGTAGCGACCCTGTAGGTTTTAGGAAGGTTGTTTCGTAATTAGAAAGTAGGCTTAGGGAGTTTTTTTCCATGGCTAGGAAATAAGGAGATTTGCTATTTGTGTTGTGGGAGATGGGAGGGAAGGATGACAGAAATAGAACCTTGTATTTTGACTATTATATGATTTTGCCAAGCATCAAAATAGATTTGCAGAATAGTATATCGAGGCAATTTTGGGAGGATAATTGGATTATAGAAGAATTTGGATAGTTTGAAAGGATGTTATTAAAAGTTGTGTTATTGTGGTAGGGAATATTGAAATATAAACAAAAGCATCATGCTTTCAAAATCATTTACATTTGACTTTTGACAAAAGACATAACAATATTATTTTCTCTGTTATAGTATTCATAAGTATTTCATTGATTTTAGTTAAGGCTAATTGGGACATAGATTTTGCCGCGGCAGGATTAATGTTTGCCACTGACATTGTTGCAATTGGAGTCGGCTTACTTTTTATACTTTTGAAAATACTAAAGATAAAAGTAAACAAGACAAACTTCCTCTACAGTTACTTTGGTGTACTTAATTTACTTCTTGGGATTATAACTTTTATGTATAACTCTTTTCTCTAACAATGGTATAATAATGGCATTTTTGCTCTTGATGCTTTTTCAAATAGCCATAGGTATGTTTATCTTAATAGACATTTTTAAATGAAATAAATTGTTTTTAACATTCACTTGAAAGCATTAAACATTCCTCTGATATTAAACTTCTACTCTTATTTTGATGAAATTTTCCCAACATCCGAAATGGTGAGAAGCCTATTTTAGTGGCAAAATATATTCAACAATACAACAGTTTAACCCAAATTTTGCAGTGTAAAGTTCTACATTGTTGCTCGCTATAGCCAATACCAATATCTTCGCAGCAATGGGGAAATTTGCACACGATACAATAACACCACTAAAAAATAGTAGCCTTAGCAAAAAGGAACAGGTGGCAGATATGTTTGATAGCATTGCTTTCCGCTACGATTTTCTGAATAGGTTTCTGAGTGCTGGCATAGATATATGGTGGCGTAAAAAGGCCATCAAGCAATTGTCATCACTACAACCTAAGCATGTTTTGGACGTTGCTACAGGTACCGCAGATGTGGCTTTGATGACTTACGACGCACTGAAACCTGAGAAAATAACAGGCATCGACATCAGCGAGGGAATGCTAGATTTGGGAAGAAAGAAGATTGCTGCACGCGGACTAGAAAATACAATTAAACTATACACGGGCGACAGCGAGAATATTGGCTTTAAAGAAAACACTTTCGATGCAGTTACCGTTTCTTTTGGTGTACGTAACTTTCAAAACCTTTCTAAAGGATTGGAGGAGATGCGTAGGGTATTAAAACCAGGCGGAAAATTAGTGGTGCTAGAGTTTTCTAAACCTAAGGATTCACTTTTCAAAGGGTTTTATAATCTTTATATGAACCACATAGCACCCGGCTTCGGCAAAATGTTTGCTAAAAACAAAGATGCTTATCAATACCTGAATGATAGCGTTCAGGCGTTTCCAGAAGGCGACAGGTTTTTGGGTATTATGCAAGAAGCAGGATTTAAACAAACTTATTTACAGTCATTAACATTTGGAATATGCACTATTTATTGCGGAATAAAATAAAATCAATCTTCTTGTTGGCAGGTAGTTTCATCTTTTTCTCGTCAGTAATGGCGCAGGATAGAGAGATATATCGCCCTGAGGACAATGATTTACCTTACTACTTTGGTATCACTTTGGGGTACAACTCTACCTATTTGCATCCTACTATGTCTGATAAATTTCTCCATCAAGATAGCATTTTAGTAGCACGGCCGGGTGCAAGTGGTGGTATAACGTTAGGCTTTTTAGGTACGCTTCGTTTAAGCGACCACTTTCAGTTGCGTACTAACCCTCAGTTAGTTTTGGGTGGTGCCAGAAACTTTTCCTACACACTAGCCACTCCTGATGTTGTTGCGGGCGAATCTAGTAGTGTTACCAAAACATTGCCGTCTACATTGATTAGCTTGCCCATACACATTAAATTCAACTCAGACAGGATAGAAAACTTTAGGTTCTATGCGCTTGGAGGTGTAAAGTTTGATAAGGACATAAGTAGTAACTCGGCAGCTAGAAATATGGAAGGACTACTTAAACTAAAGGCCAACGATTTCTCATTGGAAACAGGTGTTGGGTGTAATTTCTTTCTTCCATTCGTTACGATCTCTCCAGAAATTAAGTTCAGTTATGGTCTTACAAACCTTAATATGACAGACCCTAATTTGAAATATTCTTCTGTTTTTGATAAAATACAATCTCGAATGATTAGCTTCTCGATACATTTTGAGGACTAGTTTTCTAGTTGTCAGAGGTTAGTGATTAGTTGTTAGCATAAACAAACATTCATTTACCACACATCGCGAATCACTAACAACTAATCACTAACAACTAATCACTAACAACTAATAACTATTGACTGTTTACCTTATTACCCCTCCTTTTACGCAGTTAAATACGCCTTATCCCGCAACGGCTTATTTAAAAGGGTTTCTTAATACCAAAAATATATCTTCTTTTCAATCCGATTTAGGTATTGAAACTACCCTTGCCTTGTTTTTTAAGGAAGGTTTACAGCATTTGTTCGATGCTGCCGAACAGAATAATAAGGATAAAGAAATAAGCGCGAATGCTTCGAGGATATTGGTACTGCGTAATGATTATAGCAATACTATTAACGATGTAATTTGCTTTCTGCAAGGAAATAATCCTACACTCGCGCACCTTATTTGCAAACGAGACTTCCTCCCTGAAGCATCTCGCTTTGCGCAACTCGACGATTTAAAATGGGCTTTTGGTGCAATGGGAACGCAGGATAAGGCCAAGCATATTGCCACAATGTACTTGGAAGATTTGTCGGACTTTATCATGGAATGTATCGACGAACACTTTGGTTTTAGTCGCTATGCCGAACGCCTAGGCAGATCTGCCAATAGTTTTGATGAATTATATGCCGCGCTCCAACAGCCCCTTTCTTATATAGATGGTATTCTACTTACTATTCTGGCCAAAAGAATGGAGGAAATACAGCCCAAACTAGTGGCATTGTCTGTTCCTTTTCCTGGTAATTTATATACTTCTCTACGCTGCGCTCAATGGATTAAAGCAAACTATCCTTCCGTGAAGATTGTAATGGGAGGCGGCTTTGCCAATACCGAATTGCGCTCGCTATCTGATGCACGAGTGTTTGAGTTTTATGACTTCATCACGTTGGATGATGGGGAAGCACCTGTAGAGAATCTTATTTCTTTTATTGAAGGAAAGGCTTCTCTCGAATCAATGAAACGGACGTTTACTTTGGTAGATGGAAAGGTTACTTACTTTGATAATAAAACTTGTACTGACTATAAACAAGGGCAAGTGGGTACGCCCGATTACAGTGATTTATTACTAGATAAATATATTTCTGCCATAGAAATTGCCAACCCAATGCATAGCCTTTGGAGCGATGGACGATGGAATAAACTAACCATGGCACACGGTTGCTATTGGGGTAAATGTACTTTCTGCGATATTTCTTTGGATTATATTCAACGATACGAACCCATCAATGCGCAGCTTTTGTGCGATAGGATGGAAGAAATGATTGCGCAAACAGGACAAAATGGATTTCATTTTGTAGATGAAGCGGCACCACCATCACTCATGCGGGCATTGGCATTGGAAATAGGGAGACGTAAACTAGTGGTGAGCTGGTGGACGAATATCCGCTTTGAAAAAAGCTTCACACTCGATTTGTGTTTACTGCTAAAAGCTTCTGGATGTATCGCAGTTTCTGGCGGTTTGGAAGTGGCTTCCGATAGATTATTAGAACTGATTCAGAAGGGCGTAACCGTAACTCAGGTGGCAAAAGTGAATAGAAACTTTACCGAAGCGGGTATTATGGTGCACGCTTATTTGATGTATGGATACCCAACACAAACCATTCAAGAAACGGTAGATTCGCTAGAAATGGTTAGGCAGATGTTTAAGGCGGGTGTATTGCAATCGGCTTTCTGGCACCAGTTTGCACTTACCGCACATAGTCCGATAGGCAAGAATCCAGACAAATATGACGTACTGATTGAACAAGATAAACCTGGAAGCTTTGCTAATAATGATGTAGTATTTACTGACAAAACAGGCATCGATCATGATGCTTTTGCCTTTGGACTGAAGAAATCTTTGTTCAATTATATGCACAACCTTTGCTTGGATGAATCCTTGCAATCGTGGTTTGACTTTAAGATTCCTAAAACAAAGATTCCGCCCGATTTTATTACCAATGCCTTGCTGGAACTAGAACCTACGGTAGATAAACCAACGAGTAAAGTAGTTTGGTTGGGCAATCCGCCATTGGTGGAAGCATTTATCAAGTCGAAGAAAGGTAACCAATGGACAATGGCATCCTTAACCTTTCAATCTAAAAAAGAAAGTTTCAATATTAAAATAAGCGAGCAAGAAGGAGAGTGGCTAGCTAATATTCTTGAAAAGGTTTCAGTCAATAACTTAAAGACTTACACACTACAAGAAGTAAAAAACGATTATGAAGCTGCTGGCCTAGAAGACTTTGAGCTTTTCTGGGATAATAAACCCATTAATACCATGAATAAGGTTGGGTTGCTTAGGCTATAACCCGTCTATCTAGAGAGTATAAAGTAGTTTGTGTAAACTGGTAGTAATTAATTTTAGGGTTTCATCGCTGAGTGGAGCGTAGCGGAACGAGGCGATGAAACCCTAAAACAACTTTTTATTAACCTTTTATACAAGACTCAAATGGCAAAAAAAGACAAC
>CANCVE010000058.1 GCA_947381435.1 Chitinophagaceae bacterium | reverse complement strand
ATTTAGTGGGTACTGCAACTGTGAATGTTACAGTTACTAAGGCAACGCCAACCATTGCAGTTACGGATATAAACACAATTTATAATGATGGCGGTACATACACTGCTGCTGCCACCTCAAACAGTACGGGTGCTATCACCTACACTAGCAATAACACAAGTGTTGCAACCGTAAATGCTACCACAGGTGCGGTAACTATAGTAGGGGCAGGTGCTACCACCATTACGGTAAGCCAAGCAGCGAGTGGCAACTATTTAGTGGGTACTGCAACTGTGAATGTTGCAGTTACTAAGGCAACGCCAACCATTGCAGTTACAGACATAAACGCAACTTATAATGATGGCGGTACATACACTGCTGCTGCCACCTCAAACAGTACGGGTGCTATCACCTATACTAGCAATAACACAAGTGTTGCAACCGTAAATGCTACCACAGGAGCGGTAACTATAGTAGGGGCAGGTGCTACCACCATTACGGTAAGCCAAGCAGCGAGTGGCAATTATTTAGTGGGTACTGCAACTGTGAATGTTACAGTTACTAAGGCAACGCCAACCATTGCAGTTACGGATATAAACACAATTTATAATGATGGCGGTACATACACTGCTGCTGCCACCTCAAACAGTACGGGTGCTATCACCTACACTAGTAATAATACAAGTGTTGCAACCGTAAATGCTACCACAGGTGCGGTAACTATAGTAGGTGCTGGTGCTACCACTATTACGGTAAGCCAAGCAGCTACTGCTAACTATTTAGTGGGTACTTCAACCGTGAATGTTTCAGTTACTAAGGCAACGCCAATCATCGCAGTTACAGACATAAACTCAATTTATAATGATGGTGGTACATACACTGCTGCTGCCACCTCAAACAGTACGGGTGCAATCACTTATACTAGCAATAACACAAGTGTTGCAACCGTAAATGCTACCACGGGTGCGGTAACTATAGTAGGGGCAGGTGCTACCACCATTATGGTAAGCCAAGCAGCGAGTGGCAACTATTTAGTGGGTACTGCAACTGTGAATGTTGCAGTTACTAAGGCAACGCCAATCATCGCAGTTTCGGATATAAACGCAACTTATAATGATGGCGGTACATACACTGCTGCTGCCACCTCAAACAGTACGGGTGCAATCACCTATACCAGCAATAACACAAGTGTTGCAATCGTAAATGCTACCACAGGAGCGGTAACTATAGTAGGGGCTGGTGCTACCACTATTACGGTAAGCCAAGCAGCGAATACCAACTACACGAGTGGCATTACTTCTGTAGCTTTAAGAGTAAGTGCAGTTGCGCCAACTTTTGGTTCATTTAGCAACATCAATAAAAACTATGGCGACGCAGCCTTTGGTTTAACAGTCCCAAGCTCAAACAGTGCTGGTATATTTACCTACACTAGTAGTAATACAGCGGTAGCCACTATCAGTGGAAACACTGTAACTATCGTAGGTGTGGGTACAGCAATTATCAAAGCTTCTCAGGCAGCCAATGGTAATTATACTAGTGGCAGCACTACAGCAACCTTAACAGTAGGTGCCGTTGCGCCAACTATTGGTTCATTTAGCAATATCAATAAGAATTATGGCAACGCATCCTTTGGTTTAACGGCTCCAAGCTCAAACAGTGCTGGTGCGTTTAGTTATACTAGTAGCAATATAGCTGTAGCCACCATCAGTGGAAGCACAGTAACTATTGTAGGTGTTGGTACGGCAACTATCACTGCTACCCAAGCAGCCAATGGCAATTACACAAGTGGAAGCACTACTGCAACTTTAAAAGTAAATGCTTCAGCTGCTAGTCCTACATGGACTGGAACTGTTTCCTCTGATTGGAATAATCCTGCCAATTGGAGTAATAATTTAGTACCAAGTGCAACAGAAAATATAGTAATACCGTCTCTTCCTGTCAATCAGCCAAAGTTGAACGCAAATACAACGGTCAACATGATAACCATTAATGGACAATTATCTATCAATGGCAAAATATTGACTATTAACGGAGCTGTTTCTGGAAGTGGTTATCTAGTAGGGTCAATTAACTCCTCATTGATAGTTGGTGGCAATGTCGGTACACTAAGTTTTGATCCTGCTGGAAATTCTTTAAAAGACCTCACAGTTACAGGTACAGCTAATCTTGGTAACGGACTAAATATTCATGGAATATTTACACCAATGAGTGGTTCGATAATTACAGGAGATCATCTCACCCTAAAATCTACCTCAATAACTAACACGGCAGTAGTTGGTCAAGTGGGTGGAACAGTATTAGGTAAAGTAACAGTAGAAAGGTTTATCCCTAGTGGACTACGTACTTATAGAGACCTTGGTGCAGGTGGCGTAGCAAACGCAGGAAGTATTTTTGATAACTGGCAGGAATCAGGCGTTAATAATAATGGATATGGTATTCAAATAACAGGTGCACAGGGAACTACCAATAGCTTTGATCCAACAACAGGATTCGATTACTCATTTACTGGTAATCATTCTTTGTTCACCTATTTAAACAATACGTGGGATTCTGTGACAACTGGAACAAAAAGCACTTTATTAGATCCTTATCAAGGATTCCGAGTGTTGGCAAGGGGTAACCGTACCGGCAGTTTGCAAACGCAATTGCCAGCAATGTGGAGTTCAGCTACTACACGAGCTACCGGAAACTTAATAACTGGCAATGTTACTTTTGGAACTAATGGCGTAAGTGGTAGCTATCCCTCAGCATATAAGCTTACGGCTGGTGCGGGGGGCTATAGTTTCATTGCCAATCCTTATGCTAGTGTAGTAGACTGGGAGGCAGTGGTTCTAAACAGTACAGATGTAAATGCCAGTTACTGGTATTGTGACCCAACTTTTACTACTGATGGCACACCTGATTTTATCGGCTACACTGTTTTTGTAAGCTACAATGCAGCTAGTCATAGTGTGAGCAATCCATTAGGCCAATCGAAAATAAACAGGTACTTGATGCCTGGTCAGGCCTTCTTTGTAGGAAATGATGCGAGTACACCTTCTGTAGTATTTACAGAAGCAAGTAAAGCACCTATTCAGGGTAAAACTGGAATATTTGGAACCGCAACAGTTAATAGAATTGCTGTTGGGTTATACAAAAACAGTAAAAATATAGATGGAGCAGTAGTTGTTTTTGGCAATGGGTTTTCAAAGACCGTAGGTAAAGAAGATGCCATTAAGTTCCCAAATGCCAAAGAGAATCTAGCTTTCAAACAGGGTGTAACAGATTTATGTATAAATGGTACTGCAATGCCGATGATTAGTGATGCTTTCCCATTACATCTCTACAATTTGCAACCAAATACAAGTTACACAATAAGAATTGATGTTTCTCAATATGCAGGAAACGGTATGCTCGCATATCTAAAAGACAATTCGCTCAATAAGCAGATACTCCTAGTTGGTGATAGTACTGTGCTAAACTTTGCAACATCAAATATTGATGAAGCTAGTTATGGAAGCAGGTATAGTATTGTGTTTGGTACTTCACCATTGCCAATTTCAGAAATTAGGCTAACAGGAACAGTGCTGCGAGACAATTCAACAAACATTAAATGGTCTGTAAGTGGAGAGAAAGTTGCAACAAATTACACGGTTCAGCATTCAATCAATGGTACAGAGTTTACAGATTTAGCCAACTCAACGGCCAATTCTAGTCCTGATTATATGTATATCGATAAAAATCCAATTCAAGGGGCTAATTATTATCGCATAAAAATGATAAATAATCTTGGTATGATAAGTTATAGTAATGTGGTACAACTTTCAATTTACGATTCACATTCTGCTTCAATGGCTATTTTCCCTAATCCAATGGTTGGAAATAAATTCAATTTGAGTCTAGTTAACATTACAAATGGAAAGTACACGATAAGCCTTTATAATAAACTAGGTCAATTGGTTTACAACAGTGTTTTAAATCATACTAGTAGTATTGAAACAATCAATGTAACTAAATATCTTTCTTCGGGTATTTATACGGTTACTTTAGTTGGAATAAATGGCAATAAATATCAAACTGAATTGGAAGTTAAATAACTGCAAACCGCACAAAAGGGGAGGGGTTCGAAACCTCCCTATTTTTTATTTAATAAAAAAAATAATAATGGTTACTTTATTGAAATATAGGGTTAAAGTATTAGTTCTTATGTCGTTATTTGTTTTTTTGGCGATATTGCTAAATGCGCAGCCCAATCCGGGACCAGGAAATCAGGGCAATGGAACAAAAACTACCAATGATGGACCCCAAGTGCCTTTTGATGGTGGTATGAGTTTAATGCTTGCTGTAAGTGGCATTGGCTATGCAGTTGATAAAATGAGGAAAAATACAAATTTCAAATAACTAAAACCCAAAATCCAATGCCATTGATAAGAGAGAAAGTAAGAAAGCGATTTACTCGAAAGAAGGAAAACCCAAAATGAACAGATACTATTGTTTTTGTTTTTTTGGTTAACCCTATTTGTAGAGTGTGTGGGATTGTACAGTAGGAATTATACTCTTTATACATTTTCGAGGGTGTTACTACTTCCCATTTTATTCATACGTGTGTTTCTCTCTCTATTTTATAAGCGAGTAAGTATTTATATTTATTCAATGCTTTTTTATTGTCGTTGCTGGCAGACTTATTCACCATATTTGGTAACTACTTTATTTCCTATATTGGACTGAGCTTATATACAGTTAGCTACATTTCCCTGGGCTGTTATTTTCAACAATTTTACAATAACCACAACAAAAGCCATATTGTCTACATTATTGGGGCACTAGTTCAAGTTACACTTTGTCTGTTTTGGATTTACTCGCCAGAGCTTCGACCAAAATCTTTTTTTCTGCAAGTTGGTTTTCCTTGTATTGTGTTGGCTTATATGAGTTTTTGGGCAAAAACTAATTTCAATAAAACCTCTGGACGAATGGCAATTATATTCACGGCTGCTGTTATAGTCATACTATTAACAAGTATCTTTTATGGTCTTGATTTATACTTTTTCAAACGACGATTCGCTATAATGGATGCTCTAATTGGATTAGGAAACGGTATCTATCTTTTCCTAATTACGAGAGGGGCATTAAAACAGGTAAAGAAGATATAATTTATAATTGATAATTGATAATTGATAATTAGAAAGGCTATCGCATTGGTTGTGGTAGTCTTTATTTGCAGCAAATCTCTCCTTCATCAAGCAACGAAACCAATATTATTTTTATCTTGTAATTACGGTAATAGATATTTATTCCTGTATTGTCAAGAATAAATGTGCTTATTAACAGAATTCTCACTAAAATTGCATTATTAACAAAAACTGTCCCTGAATGCGTATAATTTTAAATTAATGGTTCTCTTACATCGCCTTTCGGCAAAAGATTAATTTAATAATAAATTTCACCAATCACAAAATGCGCAAACTCCTTTTATTTCTTTTTATCTTCTTTACTTTCAAAGCTATTGCACAACCACTAAACAATGAGTGGATAGACTACAGCAAAACATACTACAAATTCAAGTTAGGGGCTACTGGGCTATACCGCATTAGCCAGTCCACGTTGTCAAGTGTTAATTTGCATAATACACCTGCCGAACAGTTTCAGTTATGGAGAAACGGTGCACAAGTAGCTATTTATACCTCAGTCTCTACAGGAATCTTTGGTAACAATGATTACATAGAGTTTTGGGGAGTAAAGAATGATGGCAAACAAGACAAGTATTTATACAGGGATTCCAATAATCAACTCAGTGACAGGGTAAGCCTTGAAACTGATACTGCGGCTTACTATCTTACTGTAAACAGTAATCCTGCTACCGTAAGTACTAATTTGCGGGTTACTAATGTTGCAAACGCTGTTCTAACTACTTTGCCTAAACCTGAACCTTACTTTATACATACCCAGAATATAGATTTTCAGGACAATGTGAATCCTGGTTATGCCATTTCGGTGGGAGAGTATGTGTACTCATCTGCATACGATATGGGCGAGTTTTGTAGCTCGGTACCCATTACAGGAAGTTCTCCGCTTACCGTTCCTTTGGCTAGTTTGAATGCAGCGGCTGGTGGGCCTAATGCTACCTTGAAAGCGGCTTTTGTTGCCACTATTTATGGTAATAGAACGGTACAGCTTGGCTTTAATAATGATAATGCCAATGTTTTACTAGACACACTTACCGATCTTACCCCAGGCACTTCTTCTATATCTGTGCCTGTTAGTACACTCACGGCAAATCCATCGAGTTTTAATCTGAAGATTATTTCTAATGATGGCTTTGATGCGGTCGTTTGCAATTATATTCAGCTGCAATATCCACATACTTTCAACTTTGGAGGACAAACTAGTTTCAGCTTCTCATTACCTTCTTCATCAACAGGGAACTATTTACAGATTACCAACTTTAATAAAGGTGCAGCAACGCCCGTTTTGTACGATTTTACTAACAATGTTCGTTATACAGCAATTACCTCTTCTCCAGATACCTTACAGTTTCAGCTACCTGCAAGTACCACTACAAGAAGCTTTGTTTTGGTAAGCCAAGATGCTATTTCTGGCAATATTAAAGCAATTACAAGTTTGCAACAACGCAACTTTATCAACTATGCTTCTACCAATAATCAAGGAGATTACTTGATTATTTCCAATAAACTTTTGGGATTGACAGATGGAGCAGTGGAAGCTTATCGTGCCTATAGAAGCAATACTTACAATGCAAAAGTGTATGACATAGACGAACTGGAAGATCAGTTTGCTTTTGGTATAAAGAGGCATCCATTAAGTATTAAAAACTTTGTTCGCTTTGCAAGTGGTGCATTTGCTAAGAAACCCGCTTTTGTTTTTTTAATAGGTAAAGGGGTTACTTACGATCAATATCGTTTACATCAATCGTCTCCTTTTGCAGATAAACTAAATTTGGTGCCCACTTGGGGATGGCCTGCTTCTGATGCGATGTTAGTTTCTACTAATCTCGATCCAAATCCTTCCATCGGTTTCGGTCGTATTTCTGCAGTGTCTCAGGCAGAGGTAAATGCCTATCTAAATAAGGTAAAGGAATACGAAGGGCAAGTAAATATGCCCAATACAATTGCCGATAGGGGTTGGATGAAAAATATAATACACATTACAGGTGCGGATGATTCAGGACTCTATCCACTATTGAAAGCTTATTTAACTAATTATCAGAGAACAATTATTGGTCCTTCCTTTGGGGGATTAGTATACAATTTTGATAAAACAACCACTGGTGCGGTTACAGCTGTAGCAAGTGCACAACTTGTTAACCTGATAACAAATGGCGTTGGGCTGATTACCTATTTTGGTCATGGTTCGAATACTGTTTTAGATTATGCCAACATAAACGATCCTTATGCTTTTAGTAATAAAGGTAAGTATCCCATGTTTCTAACCAACGGGTGTAGTGTGGGCAACTTTTTCGATTACGATACTATGCGGATGAGTATCATAAATACCTTTTCCGAGAAATACATTTTTGCACCCAATCAAGGTTCAATTGGGGTAATTGGTAATTCTCATTTTGGATTAACTAATTATCTAGATAATTACTCTACCGGTTTTTATAATTCCTTAAGTAGCACTGGTTATAATAAAGAGGTTGCCTACAATATGTTGGCGGGTATTGCTTCACTAAAAGGAGGAGGTAGTTTTGCTAGTTATGGACCACGTATTCATGCCGAGGAAACAATTCTGGCTGGCGATCCTGCCATAAAAATATATGCTTCTGCTAAGCCTGATTATGTGGTAGAACAAAAGAATGTGGTTATCAGTCCTTCTATACTTTCTGTTTCAAATACAGAGTTTAAAGTAAAGGCTTATTTGTACAATATTGGAAAGGCTACTTCTGATACAACGCTTAGTGTTCAGGTAGTGAGAGTTTATCCAAGCGGTAAAACAGATACATTGTTTAACAAGCGAATTGCTAATTTTAATTACGAAGACTCTGTAGTATTAACGGTTCCAATTGTTGGATCGAGAGATAAGGGCAGTAATCAGATAATAGTAACTATTAATGGCGATAGAACAATAGACGAGGTAACCTTCGACAATAATTCGGTTACTAAGTCCTTTGCCATCTTCGATAATGGCATTACCCCTATATATCCATACAACTATGCTATTGTAAATAAGCCAAATATTCAACTGATTGCATCCACTGCAAACCCGATAAGTCCTTTGAATAATTATGTAATGGAATTGGATACCACAGCCTTATTTAATTCACCTTTTAAGGTAACTAAAACTGTTTCATCGGTTGGTGGTACAATAGCCTTCGATCCTGCTATTACTTTCACAGATAGTACTGTATATTATTGGCGTGTGGCTCAAGTGCCCAATAGTGGTTCTTATGTATATTCTACCAGTAGTTTTGTTTATCTCAACGGTTCAAATACTGGTTTTAATCAGTCGCATGTATACCAACACTTGGAATCTTCTTTTAGTAGGATGTATTTGGATAGTGCTAGCCGCCATTGGATTTACTCGCCTGACAGTACTAATTTCGAAATTAGAAACGCTGTGTTTGGGGGTACTACTAACACTGAAGATCAAGATTTTGCAACAGTTATCAATGGGCATTTTGGTCCCCAAAGTGCATGTGTTGGACATTCTATAATTTTTAATGTGTATGATTCTGTAACTCTTTTACCTCTTTATAACCAATCGGTCCCATCTACTACAGACAAAGGGCATGAGGGTGGTTTTATGAGCAGTGCTACTTTTTGTGGACAGACAGGTAGGGAATACAATTTTGAGTATCAGTTATTAGATGTTGCCGGAAGAAGAGCTGCCAAAGATTTTATGAAATGGATTCCTCAAGGTTATGTGGTTACAGCAAGGTTGAATTATGATAATCCAACTCCTTTTGCGGATGTTTGGAATGCTGATTCTGCAACAGATGGTGCAGGTAATACCTTATATAGTGCATTGAAATCTGTAGGCTTCTCAGACGTTGATTCATTTAATAGAGCAAGAACTTTTGTGTTGATTTACAAGAAGGGTGTAGCTTCATTTAAAACGCAATGGAGTTTTAGTGAGGGAATTGGTGATAGGGCTACCTTAAGACTAAATATTATTGCAACAGATACATTAGGTTACGTAACCTCCCCGCAGTTTGGGCCTTCCTCTAATTGGAAACAATTGAAATGGAGAGGTGCTTCTCTTGAATCAAAGGCAGGAGATGTATTTAATGTTAATGTAATTGGAGTAGATAATTCGGGCAATCAAACACAGTTAATGACTTTGGATAATAGTAATAAAGATATAGATATTACATCTATTGATGCAACTAAATATCCTTATCTGAAACTAATGATGCGTAATGCAGACAGTATAAACCTTACTCCTTATCAATTAAGGTATTGGAGGCTTATTGGGGATATGATTCCTGAGGGAAGCTTGGCACCCAATATCAAGTTTATGTTTGCTGATACCATCAATAAGGCTAGTAACAAATCGATAGATACCTTTCAGGTAGGAGAGCAGATAAATGTAGCATTAGCCTTTAAAAATATCAGTGATGTTGCTTTTAATGATAGTATGCTTGTAAATGTACAAGTAGTTGATAACAGTAATAACACGATTATAATACCTGTTTCTAAACTTAAAAAGCTGATTCCAGGCGATACTGCTGTTATTTATTTTACCATCGATGCCTCTAACTATTCCGGAAATAATACCTTGTATGTAAATGTAAACCCGAATAATGGACAGCCTGAACAATATCATTTTAATAACTTCCTTTACAAGAGTTTTTACGTTACGCCAGATAATACCAATCCAGTATTGGATGTCACTTTTGATGGGGTTCATATTTTAAACTATGATATTGTATCGAGTAAGCCAGATATTAAAGTGAAATTGTTTGATAATGCTCGGTATAATTTATTAAACGATACTTCTCTGCTATCTGTAAAATTGATTTATCCTGATGGTACTACCCACTCTTACAACTTCAACTCAGATACCTTACGGTTTACACCTGCCACAAATGTTGGGTCAGAAAATGCTGCTTTGGTAGACTTTATGCCTTATCTACCAGTAGACGGAACCTATCAATTATTGGTTTCGGGCAAAAATAGGAGCGGTAATACGGCAGGTTTAAGCCAATACAGGGTACAGTTTGTAGTAAAGAATACGCCAATGATTAGTAATGTGTTCAATTATCCTAATCCTTTTACTACTTCTACTGCATTCGTGTTTACACTAACAGGAAGTGAAGTGCCTCAGGATATGAAAATTGAGATACTTACTGTGACCGGTAAAATAGTTAAGGAAATTACTAAGGAACAATTGGGAAATATACACATAGGAAACAATATAACCTCTTACAAGTGGGATGGAACAGACATGTTTGGTGCTAAGCTTGGCAATGGAGTTTACCTGTATAGGGTAGTTACAAAATTGAATGGAAATAATCTTGATAAGTACACCAGTGGAAAGGGCGGAACAAATACTGACCAATTTTTTAAGGGAGGTTATGGAAAGATGTACTTGTTAAGATAACTTCGCCGCCATGAAAATAGTAGGAATAGGAACACGGGTTTTGAATTTTATTGTAGACACAATTCTAATAGCCATCATTAGTATGTTATGCTATCACGGTTGGAGTTTATATGTACAGTTCTATGGGTATCCATTTTTTAACTATGGATGGTTCTTTTTTGGGATAATATTTATTTATTACACTTTCTTCGAATTCATCTTTAATCGCACCCCTGGCAAATGGTTGAGCTACAGTAAGGTAGTAAACAAGCAAGGGATGAGACCCTCATTTCCACAGATACTATTACGCAGTGCCACTAGGCTTGTGCTGATAGACATGTTTTTTATCCCCTTTTTAGATAAAACCCTACACGACTTCTTTAGTAATACGGAAGTGGTAGAAGCTTAAACAGTTATCAGTTATCAGTGAACAGTAATCAGTAAAGTCTAATCACTGATTACTGTTAACTTTTAACTGCTCACTGATTACTGTTCACTGATAACTGAATAACTATGGCAAAGATTGGAATTAATATAGCAACCGGTGGTTTGCAACAGGCGGAAATGATAGTGGGTATCGATTTGGGTACCACCAATAGTCTCGTGGCCATCATTCATCCTGAAACTAAAAAACCTCATGCTCTAAAGGAACATGACTCTAGTAGTTTAGTGCCTAGTATAGTGCATTTTGATGAATATGGAAATGCTTCTGTAGGAGAAGTGGCTAAGCAGTACCTTGAAACTGAGCCCCAAAACACCATCTTTAGTGCTAAACGATTAATGGGTAAAAGTTACAATGATGTAAAGAATAATGCTAACTTTTTTACCTACAAAGTAATAGATGATAATACCGATAGCCTTGTGAAGGTGCAAGTAGGCAATCAATTCTTTTCTCCGATTGAGCTTTCTTCTTTTATCTTGAAAGAATTAAAGCAAAGGGCAGAACACATTCTTAAAACACCTGTAACAAAGGCAGTTATTACTGTGCCCGCTTATTTTAACGATGCGCAAAGACAAGCCACAAGAGATGCTGGCAAGCTAGCTGGATTGGATGTTTTGAGGATTGTAAACGAACCTACTGCGGCTAGTTTAGCTTATGGTTTAGGACTTAGAGCTGATGAAGAAAAAACAATTGCTGTTTATGATTTAGGTGGAGGAACTTTTGATGTATCTATCCTACGCATTACTAACGGTATTTTTGAGGTACTGAGTACCAATGGAGATACTTATCTGGGTGGGGATGATTTTGATAGATTAATTATTCAGTATTGGTTGAAACAGAATGGTATGACCGAAGATGAGTTGCACGCTGATAAGCAGCTTGCACAAACCCTTCGTCTGATTGCCGAGGATGCTAAAAAGCAGCTAAGTAATCTTTCTATTTCAAATTATGAGCTTGAGTTCCCAACTTCCGATTCCCGACTTGCTAATTTCAACTTTGCGCTCTCAACTACCGACTTCAATGCGCTTATTCAGCCGTTAATTGATAAAACAATAACCAGTTGCAGCAATGCTTTAAAGGATGCTGGCCTCACTACTGCCGATATAGATACCATTGTTATGGTGGGTGGTAGTACACGTGTGCCTGCCGTTAAAAATGCTGTAAGCAGCTTCTTCGGAAAGCCTGTAAACGACTCTGTAAACCCTGATGAAGTGGTGGCATTGGGGGCTGCTGTACAGGCAGATATATTGGCGGGAAACAATAAAGACTTTTTATTATTAGACATAACTCCTCTTAGTCTTGGATTGGAAACTATGGGAGGATTGATGGATGTACTTATCCCTAGAAACTCTAAAATCCCTACTAAAGTGGGTCGTCAGTATACTACTTATGTGGATGGACAAGGGAGTATGCGTATCTCGGTGTTTCAGGGGGAGCGTGATTTGGTAAAAGATAACCGTAAACTCGCAGAATTTAACCTTACTGGCATTCCGGGTATGCCAGCAGGTTTGCCTAAAGTGGAAGTAAACTTCTTAATAAATGCCGACGGTATACTAGTTGTTACCGCTAAGGAACTGCGTAGTGGCGTACAGCAAAGTATTGAAGTTAAACCTCAATATGGTCTTACTGACGATCAGGTAGAGAAGATGCTTCTGGAGAGTATTACCCATGCAAAAGATGATATTCAAACCCGTGCCTTGGTTGAAGCCCGTACAGAAGGTGAGCAGATATTGGTTGTAACAGAAAAGTTTCTTACCAAAAACGCTTCTTTAATCACTCCAGAAGAAATGGTTACCACCGCACAGGCAATGCAGGCGCTTCAGCTTGCTTTAACCATGGATGACAAGAATTTAATTCATACTAAAACGGAAGAATTAAACGAAGTAACCCGTCCTTTTGCCGAGCGTGCTATGGATGCAGCTATTAGTTCTGCCATGAAAGGTCAAAATATAATGGGTTAATTAGCCTTTAAGAAATTCTTTATTGCCCTATTCTTCAAGATTACCCTGTTTTGTGAAATGGAGTGTGGTTTTTTGAGAATCAGGACGGGCTTTCCCAAAATCTCTCATGGGTTTTGCATTTCTGTTAGGGGATGTGGGCTTTAAATGCTATCCTTTTATGTAATTGCGATAGATTGTTCCCTTTTTATTCTTTTATTTCAAGATTTTACACAATAAAAAAGTCCCGTTCATTACAAACGGGACTCTTGAAGTTATTTATAAAAGAAGACAATTAGTCTTTCTTAGCATAACGTTTCTTGAACTTGTCGATACGACCTGCAGTATCAACCAATACATTCTTACCTGTGTAAAAAGGGTGAGAAGTATTTGAAATTTCCAGTTTAACAACTGGGTATTCTTTTCCATCTTCCCAAACAATAGTTTCCTTAGTGTTTGCAGTTGATTTAGATAAAAAAGATGTGCCATTACTCATGTCTTTGAAGACAATAAAGCGATAATTTGAAGGATGGATACCTTGTTTCATAATTGAAAAAATTAAGGTTATACGGATTTTGCCGTATAGTTATAAAAAAATTTGGACGGCAAAAGTAGGGTTATGGCCTTACACTGCCAAATGAAAGTTTTAAGGATATCAGTTACTCTTTCTATGTACTATATCTCGCACAATTTAAAGCCACTTTCATCTAAAGTAGGAGGGTAGTCTTTACTATTATTGCCTCAGCTTATCTCTCTTTTCCTTCAAAAGTAAAAATTACAAGCCTACTTATATTAATATTGCCCTGTCCCCAGCAATACAAGCGTACAAGCATTAATGGGGGCAATATGGTGTTCCTCAGCAAGCTCATAAAGCTCTTCATTTTCTGCTCCAGGATTAAAAATAATACGCTTTGGTTGTAGAGAGAGTATGTAGTTGTAGTAAACTTTCTGAATTTTTGGGTTTAGGTACATTGTTACGGTGTCAACTCCTTCTATTGCAGGGTTTTCGGTAATGATGGGTGTATTTCCAATCTTTCCCTCCGTTTTTCCAATGGCTATTACCTCATGTTGGTACTTGTTTAGTTTGTTTACAGCCAGAAAACTATACCTATCTGGATTCTCAGACGCACCAATTACAACTGTTCTCTTACTCATGCCAGCAAAATTAGGGAAAGAGGAGATAGCGAAAGAGGGTTTGGGCAAGGAGGCAATTATGGGAGGAGTAAAAGAGACAAATAGGGAATAGGCAAGGAGGCTAATAGTAGAAATGAAAAAGGCAAAGAGTGTAGAAACTTCAAACACTCTTTGCCTAATTGCTTATATCTTATATGCCTAATGCTTGAAAAATTATTTCTTCAAAGCTTCTGCCATTGTTTTTCCAATGTCGGCAGGGCTTGCTACAACGTGGATACCACATTCAGCCATAATTTTCATTTTTGCAGCTGCTGTATCATCGGCACCACCAATAATAGCACCCGCATGACCCATTCTTCTACCCGGAGGGGCAGTTTGGCCAGCAATAAACCCAACTACAGGCTTAGTAGCGTTTTCTTTTATCCAGTAAGCGGCATCTGCTTCCATGCTTCCACCTATTTCACCAATCATGATGATACCTTCAGTTTCAGGATCTTCCATCAAAAGCTTTACAGCTTCTACTGTAGGCGTTCCAATTATTGGATCACCACCAATTCCGATGGCAGTACTAATGCCCAAACCAGCTTTTACAGCTTGGTCTGCTGCTTCGTAAGTAAGCGTACCAGATTTAGAAACGATACCAATTTTACCTTTCTTAAAGATAAAGCCAGGCATGATACCCACTTTAGCTTCGTCGGCAGTAATAACACCAGGGCAATTTGGCCCTATTAAGCGGGTTGTTTTACCCAATAAATAATTCTTTACTTTCACCATATCCTGCACCGGAATACCTTCCGTAATACAAACTACTAGGGCAATACCCGCTTCTGCAGCTTCCATAATAGCGTCTCCAGCAAATGCAGGTGGCACAAATATGATACTCACATTGGCTCCTGTGGTTTTAACGGCATCGGCTACAGTATTAAATACTGGCTTATCCAAATGAAGCGTACCTCCTTTGTTTGGGGTAACACCACCTACCACATTGGTTCCGTACTCAATCATTTGAGTAGCATGAAAAGTTCCTTCAGTTCCTGTAAAACCCTGAACGATAATTTTAGAATCTTTGTTTACTAATACTGACATATTGAGGTTGCACCCTGTTTTTTAGCGCGTCGCAAAAATAGGGTAAACGTATTTTCAAAATAAAATTAAAACGAAAGTTTTTAACGATAACGATTGAACCTTTTTTTACGAAAGCTATACTTTTAACAAATCAAGGCTTATTTGTTGATTTTTAATGCTCTTTTCTTGCTATTTTTTAGTTTAGATGTTAACATTTTTCTACGTATTTGGATAAAGTTTTTGGATGTGAACAAGGTGGTTGGCTATCATCTCTAAAAGAACATTGGTATCAATATCTGCTAGCTTTTTTAGGTGTATACAACCCTTATCTGTTTTGTGTTTTCCTAGCTTTTTCAATAAATCTTCTCTGTTTTCAAAGTTTGCAGACAGGTAAATTGCAATAGCAGCAGCCCTTGGCGAAAACCCTATTAGCATACTGTCTCCTTCGCGTCCGCTTTCGTATTTGTAATGATAGCTTCCAAAGCCCACAATGCTCGGTCCCCACATTTTGGGTGTTAGTCCTGTTTGTTTTTCTATCATTTCTGCCAGTAGGATACAGTCTTTTCTTTTGGTTTCATCCACAATGGCATCTAAGAATGTTAAAACACTGCTATCAGTTTCTGTTGTTTTATTATTTGCCATGATATAATTGTTATTATGAATTAATTGAAAGAAAGTTTCTTCTGTTTTGTAAATTTAAGAATGAAAGTAGTTTCCCCAAAAGACGTTTTCTTTAAAATGGAAGGAGTTTAAAAACAATATAAAAGAATAGGTTTAGAAATAATTGCTGTTTTTATGTTTAGAATCATCTTTTTTGCCATAATCAGCATACAAAAAAGCGTTTTCTCTGCATTGTTTTTCATTTTCTAATCTTCCATCCACATTTTATTAATAAATTTTAACAAGTCTATTGTCAATCCAAAACAGTTGCTTATTTTTATCGCGTCAATTCTAAATGACCCTTCAATGAAACAGGTTTTAAATAGCGTAAAATTACTTGCCCTCGCCCTTATAATGGGAGTTTTCGTAACTGCAGTTTCTGTTAATGCACAAAGTCCTGCCGATGATCCAGGAATTGGTGGTCCAGGTTCTCCAGGAAATGGTCCTTCTGGCGATGGTAGCCCCGTTGTTCCTTTTGATGGTGGTATGAGTTTAATGCTTGCTGCTTCAGGAATTGCATACGCTTCAAAAAAAGTAAAACAAGAAGGACTTAATTTTTTAGGTAACGCTTAGAAAAGAGTTTTTCATTCAATTAATAAGAAAATAAAAAAGGAGACTATCTCATTAAATGGGATGGTCTCCTTTTTTATTGTGAATATTGGTCTTATCAAAAGCTCAATTTCCAAAATCTATTTAATAAATCTGCTAATTCCACCCGATTGTCTAGCTTCACACACTTTAGGTATTTTAATAGGCTTTCAAGAGACCTTTTGTTAGATGGAAAACCCTGAAACCTTTAATGGTAAAGGGTTCTGGACAGTTTAGTTAGTAACTTACGATGTTTATTATCCCAAAAAGGTTCTAATCCATCCAATCAGGTAGTGTTATGAAGGTTCTAGAACATCCCCAATTGATAGAAAGACATGCCATTATAGTATAAAGACATTCCTTTTTTGGTTCAGAACTTCCCATTTTGGCATTATGATTATCCCTAGCAGCTTTTGGGGCAATCTTTTACAGATGGATTAGAACCATTTTGATTAAATAAACAACCTCCTTGGAGTAGTAACATCCCATTTTGGACTTTTGGTTAACTATTTTTATTTACGAAGGATCACTTTTTATATAATAACAAATACAATGGCAGTAACGAGGGACTGGATCCCGAAACAGATAGATAAGTTTAAGATTTTTGGAGATAATATCTGTAAAAACTGTCAAAAGAATGCCGAAAAGTGGAATCTTATCGTTAAAGAAGTGAATGATTTGCTTGTACTTCAACAAAAGTTTAATGACTTTTACAGTATCTCATCCATTATGAATAACCGTACACTTATAGACATTCAAAATACCCGGGATGCGCGTAAACCTTATCAGGCGGCCATCAGAAATTTGGCAATTAAAAGGCTAAAAACAAACGCTTTGATGAGCGATGAAGACAAGAGGCGCTGCGGCATAAACATAAACAGTAAAGGATATACACTTTCTGTTATTAGTAAGAAATCGCCGTTGGTACATTTTGAAAATACCGGTATTTGTACTGCTAAAATGGCTTTCTCTAATCCTGAAAACCATAAATGTTGTATGCCCGAGGGGCAAAATAAGGTGATAGTTACTTTTGGATTTTATAAGGAAAATGAAAGTATTCCGAAGGAAATAGATTGTACGTTTACAGTGATTTTCGGTAAATCATTCAGTAAAATTGTTTTTGATGCTAGTAAGCGTGGGATGCACTTTGTGGGGTATGCCCGCTATATAAACACACGCAAAAAGGTGGGGCGGAGTGCTACGCAATTTTTCGGAATAGTATCTTAACGTTTAACCATAAGGAGAACAGATTTAACCACAAAGGGCACTAAGGGTTTCACTAGGAACACAAGGGATTGGATTAAGGAATTTGGTGTTTGTAATAAAGAAAATGCGGCTAGGAGGAAAGCTTTGGGTTCCTTGTGTTTTCTTTCTTTGTGTGCTTTGTGGTGAGAATATTTAACTACAAAGAGCACTAGGCTTTTCACTAGGAACACAAGGGATTGGATTAAAGAATATGGAGTTTGGTATAAAGAAAATGCGGCTAGGAGGAAAGCTTTGTGTTCCTTTTGTTTTCTTTCTTTGTGCCCTTTGTGGTGAGAATATATAACCACAAAGAGCACTAGGTTTTTCACAAGGAACACAAGGGAAGGGGAGAGGGATTTAGAAGTTAGATATAAAGAAAATACAACTAAAAGCAAACCTTTGTGTTCCTTGTGTTTTCTTTCTTTGTGCCCTTTGTGGTTAAGAAAAACCTTGAAATATTATCCCTTTGGTTCGGTAGTGAATTTTGCAAAAAGTCCACTTTTTTCTTGTTGGACATCATATAATAGACCTAAACTTTTTCATATATTTAATTCCCGTCCTATATCTTTACCGCAGTCCTGCTATTTTAATATCTACTTAAATAGAGTCCTTGCTGGTTAAAACATCATTTATATTATGCAAAAAGAAAAGGTGACGCTTACTAACTATGAAGAAGCTATTCAGTATGAATGGATTGAAACGAACGGTTTGGGAGGCTGGAGTAGTGCTACCATTATTGGGAGTAATACACGCCGTTACCATGGATTGTTGATAGCTAGTGCAAAACCGCCTATTGAAAGGATGGTTTTGGTAAGCAAAATTGATGAGAAGATTGTTTTAAATGATCAATCAATTGAGCTTGGCGTTAATGATTATGGCGATGCACTTAGTCCGCAAGGAAACCAATATTTAACCAGATTTACTAAAGATTTATTGCCTGAATGGATCTACGAATGGAATGGAATTTCTATTAAAAAGACCATTTTTATGGTACAGGGCGAGAACACAACTGTGGTAGTTTATACTGTTTTGAAGGCGCCAAAGTCTTTTAAACTAGAATTGCAACCATTTATAGCGGCAAGAGATTATCATACCTTACAGAATAATAAAAGTAACCTTTGGTGGGATGTGGATTTTGAGGAAGGTGTGTTTAAAAACCATCCCTTTGAGCATTCTCCAAACATCTATATTGCAGTTCCGGGAGCGACTTATGAACATAATCCGAACTGGTTTGACCATTTTAATTATATAGAAGAAAAAAAGCGTGGACTCGATTATAAAGAGGACTTGATGAATCATGGAACCCTTTCGGTTACGCTAAAAAAAGGGCAATCTATAGGTATAATTGTTTCTACCGAAAACCCAAAAGGTAGGGATGCGCTTCAATTGTTGGAAGCCGAAATTGCCCGAAAAAAAGCCTTACTATATAAGCAACCAGATAATAAAACAATCAAGGAACTAATACTTGCAGCCGACCAGTTTATAGTGCAAAGAGGCGAAAACCTGAAAACAATAATTGCGGGGTATCATTGGTTTACAGATTGGGGTAGAGATACCATGATTTCCCTGCCTGGTTTGTGCCTTAGTACAGGTCGTTTTGAGGATGCTAAGAAAATTATTGCCGCCTTTGCAAAGAGTGTGAGTATGGGCATGTTACCCAATCGTTTTCCCGATCATGAAGAGGAGCCAGAGTATAATAATGTTGATGGAACGCTGTGGTTTTTTATAGCTATTTATAAATATTTTCAGGCTACAGGAGATAAAAACTTTGTATTGAAGGAACTTTTGCCTGTATTAACCGATATTATAAACTGGCATTGTAAAGGCACTAGATATAATATAAAAGTGGCAGATGACGGGTTACTTTTTGCTGGCGAGCAGGGGCAACAATTGACGTGGATGGATGCAAAAATTGCCGATTGGGTAGTTACTCCACGTATGGGTAAGCCGGTAGAAGTGCAAGCCCTGTGGTATAATGCACTAAGGATTTATTGTGAGTTCTTGCTTTTGGATAATCAGTTAGAAGAGGCAGCCAAGTTTGCCGCCAAAGCCGCCCAAGCTAAGCAAAGCTTTAAAAAATTATTTTGGAATGAAGATGGAAACTATCTTTTCGATGTGATAGATAGGCATAACAAACCCGATGCATCGCTTAGACCAAACCAATTATTTGCCATCAGTCTTCCTTTTGCTTTAATAGAGGAAAAAGAAGCTAAAGCCGTGCTGAAAATTGTGGAAGAGCGATTGTATACACCCGTTGGGTTGCGTACTTTGCCTACCTACGATTTGAGATTTGTGGGAGAGTATGCCGGAGGAGTGTTTAAGCGGGATTCTAGTTACCATCAGGGTACAGTTTGGGCTTGGTTGCTTGGTGCTTATGTAGATGCCCTGATTAAGTTGAAGGGAAGTAAGGGCAAATCGATGGCAAAGAATGTTATTGCCGAGTTTGAGCACCATTTAGAAGAAGCCTGCTTGGGTAGTGTATCCGAAATATTTGATGCAGACCTACCTCAGAATCCAAAAGGTTGCATCGCGCAGGCTTGGAGTGTGGCTGAGGTATTGCGCGTAATGAAAGACTATAAACTTTATTAAAAAAAGAAGGTAATAAATTGTAAAATGATACAACTTATTACCTTCTCTTTAAATATTTAATTCCTCTTAGTTACCGTAAACACTAAGGAATTTAATCCTCATAATCTTTAACTGTTCCCAAGTATAATCATTGTCGCTCAATTCTTTTTGGGCAACTTCCAATGATGATGTTTCACAGTTTTTAAAATATTCTATGATATCATCTTGGTCGTATTCATCTAGCCAGTCATCAATAGCATAATCAAGATTTAACTTAGTTCCACTAGCGGCAATGGTTTCCATTTCCTCTAATAATTGCGGAAGCTTAAGACCTTTATTCTTAGCAATAGTTTCTAAAGGAATCTTCTTGTCGATGTTTTGAATGATATAAATTTTGTTGCTAGATTTATTAGCAACTGATTTCATTACAAACTCATCAGGCTTTTCAATGTTATTTTCTTCTACATATGCAGCAATCATTTCCACGAAAGGCTTACCATATTTTAGCGCTTTACCCTTACTTACCCCTTGGCACTTTTCTAATTCTGTAAGTGTTGTAGGAAATATATTGCACATATCCTGTAAGGAGTTTTCCAAGAAAATTACGAAAGGAGGTAGTCCTTTTTTCTTAGCTTCTTTCTGGCGGAGCTCTTTTAGCATATCAAAAAGAACCTCATCAGTTGTAGATCCTTGAGGAGCAGCTGAATTATCTTGGTAATCATCATCATCGTTGTCCTCATCGGTAAAGATGTTATTCAGAACTATCTTGAAAGATGTAGGTTTTTTGGCAAAAGCAACACCTGCTTCGGTCAATTTTAGTAAACCATATTCCTCAATATCTTTTCTAATTAAGTTTTCAAGCAACATTTGCCTTATAAGGCTATTCCAGAAGTGACTATCCTTATCCTTTCCTATTCCAAATACAGGTTTACTTTCATGGCGATACATCATTACCTGAGGGGTAAGTTTACCCATAATCATATCAACTGTATAAGCAGTAGGGAATCTTTCGTCTAAAACTTGAATAACCTGAATAGCTTTAACAACATCAGCTTTGGCTTCAATTTTCTCTTTTGGATGCGTACAATTGTCGCAATTACCACAGTTTTGATCTCCCCAATCTTCACCAAAGTAGTGGAGCAAAACCTTTCTGCGGCAAACGCTACTTTCAGCGTAAGCTACAGTTTCATCTATCAATTGGGCTCCAACTTCTCTTTCGCTAAGAGGTTTATCTCTCATAAGATGTTCCAATTTGGCAACATCCTTATGTGAATAATACAATACACAGATGCCTTCTAAACCATCACGACCAGCACGACCAGTTTCTTGATAATAGTTTTCTATCGATTTAGGTATGTTATAATGTATTACAAAACGAATGTCTGGCTTATCAATTCCCATCCCAAAGGCAATGGTGGCAACAATTACATGTACATCTTCATTTAAAAACTGATCTTGTCTGTCAGCTCTTAATTTCTGATCCAATCCAGCGTGATAAGCAACGGCTTTAATGTTATTAGCCATTAAAACTTCAGCTAATTCTTCTGTTGTTTTACGGTTTAATGTGTATATGATACCGCTTTTACCCTTATGCTGAGAGATAAACTTGGTAATACTTTTAATAGTCTGTTCTTTCTGAAGTTTAGGCTGAATCTCATAGAAAAGATTAGCACGATTGAAAGAAGAGATAAAAACATTCGGTTTACGCAACCCCAAATTCTTCTCAATATCACTCTGCACCTTTGGAGTGGCAGTAGCAGTAAGTGCAATAACTGGTATTTTTGAATTGATAATATCCATCATTTCTCTCAAACGACGATATTCTGGTCGGAAATCATGCCCCCATTCACTAATACAGTGCGCTTCATCCACAGCAAAGAAAGAAATCTCAATATCACTAAAAAAATCTAAGTTTTCTTGTTTTGTTAAAGTTTCAGGAGCTACATATAGAAGCTTGGTTTTTCCAGCAACTAAGTCGTTTTTAACCGCAGTAATCTGAGTCTTATTTAAAGAAGAGTTTAAAAAGTGTGCAATGTTGTCTTGTTCACTATAGCCTCTAACTAAGTCAACCTGATTTTTCATCAGGGCAATCAAAGGAGAAACGATAATGCAACAACCTGGTAGCAATAGTGCAGGAAGTTGATAACAAAGGCTTTTGCCCCCACCTGTGGGCATAATTACGAAAGTATCGTGACCAGCAAGTAAGCTATTAATGCTTTGTTCTTGCGTTCCTTTAAATTCTGTAAAACCAAAATACTTCTTTAGTCCTTCATAAATATCTGGCGCTTTCCCATCATCCGTAGTAAGTTTCGTTATTACGATATCTTCATCCGCTATTTTCTTGGGCGACACCCTAACTTTCTTATTCGCGGTGTTTTGCGTGTTTTTTCTTGTTGCAGCCATAATATTTATACCCATAAGGTTTGAACCCCATAATTAGGGGCGTCTTTAAAATGAAATTAATGAATCTTTTGGCACTAGCCTAATTGTTTTTTTTATTAAATATATTGAAAAAACAACGACCGTGGGTTTAAGAGGGTTACGAAGTTAATCATTAGAAACTTTATTTCGTATGCAAATTTTTAATTTTATCAAAGTTCTAATTTTGATAACGCTTTTTGAGTAGTATTTTGCTTATAAATTACTAATTGTCCCAGATATGTTTTGACTAATTCACTGTTTGTATTTGTTCAAAATAAAAACTTATGTGCAACCTTAGAAAAACTATTTAAAAGCTACATTCTTGAAACATACCTTTGCCCCCGCATGAATTCTTCGATAATACAAACAGCACAACATACTATTGCTTTGGAAAGCGCCGCCATTGCAGGATTGCATGATTTTATAGATGCAAGCTTCCAGAAAGCAGTGATTGCCCTTCATGAGTGTAAGGGTAGGGTAATAATAAGTGGTATTGGTAAAAGTGCCATTGTTGCTCAAAAGATTGTTGCTACTTTAAATTCTACAGGAACGCCTTCTTTATTTATGCATGCTGCCGATGCTATTCATGGCGATTTAGGTATGGTACAAGAAGGTGATGTTGTATTGATATTGAGTAAAAGTGGAGAAAGCCCAGAAATAAAGGCAATCGTTCCTTTAATAAAAAACTTTAATAATCTATTGATAGCCATAGTGGGAAATACGGACAGTTTTCTTGCCCTGCAGGCCAATTTAGTTATAAATACCACTGTTAGCATAGAAGCTTGTCCTAATAATTTAGCCCCAACTAGTAGTACAACCGCACAAATGGTGATGGGGGATGCCATTGCGGTTTGCTTGATGGAACTTAAAGGTTTTGGTAAAGAAGACTTTGCTCGATATCATCCGGGTGGAAATCTTGGTAAGAGGCTCTACTTAAAAGTGAAAGACTTAGTATTTACTGAACATCCTCCAAAAGTTTTACCAACTGCAACTTTGAAGGAAGTAATAGTAGAGATTACAGAGAAGAGATTAGGGGTGACTGCGGTAGTAGATGCTTCCAATACTATTATAGGTATCATTACAGATGGTGATTTGAGAAGGATGCTAGAGCGTAGTGATAGTGTTAAAGATATTACCGCTCAGGATATATTAACCCGTAATCCTAAGACAATTGACCCCTTGATTATGGCCGTAGATGCACTAGAAATATTTGCACTTTACGATATTAGCCAACTTATTGTAGCAGAAAATGGGAAGTATCTAGGTATCTTACATTTGCACGAACTAATAAAAGAGGGGATAAGCTAGTATCAGTAAGCAGTGTACAGCAATCAGTGAATAGTGTTTTGTAGTGAGAATTGAGTTACTAAGTAGTTGCTTTATGTGTACAATAACTAGCTTTATAATTCGTTAACACTAAAAGATGTTTTGACATTGTTATAACCCTTACATTTGATTTATTAATTTAAAATTTTCAACTTAAAAAGATGAACAATCCCAATTATTACGTGGCCATTATGGCTGGAGGAATAGGTAGCCGCTTTTGGCCTCAAAGCCGTACAGGCTATCCTAAGCAGTTTCTGGATATTTTAAATACCGGAAAAAGTCTTATTCAATGGACTTTTGAGCGTTTTGCACAGTTTGTTCCAAAGGAAAATATTTATGTAGTTACTGCTGCCGAGTATAGCCACATTTGTGCTGAACAGTTGCCTGATATTCCTTTAGAAAATATTATTGCCGAGCCTAGTCGTAAAAACACAGCACCATGTGTGGCTTATATTTCTTTCAAACTATTGCAAAAAAATCCCAATGCAAGTTTGATTGTGGCACCTAGCGATCACATGATTGCCGATACCGACACATTTATTGCCATTGCTAAAAAAGCTTTAGATTTTGTGAGTAAAAACACGGCGTTTGTTACTCTTGGCATTCAGCCTACTTACCCAAATACTGGGTATGGCTATATTCAATTCGATCAGAATGATGATGCTGGCGATGGTATTTATCGTGTAAAAACATTTACCGAAAAGCCGAGTTTGGATATTGCAAAGAAGTTTTTAGAAAGTGGTGATTTCTTATGGAATGGTGGCATCTTTATCTGGAAAGCAAAAGATGTGGTAGATGGATTTGAAAAGTACGATTTAGATACTTTTGAGTTATTCGATGGTGAAAAGCATAATTTAAATACACCTGCAGAAAAAGAAGCGATAGACCGCATTTATCCATTGTGTAAAAACGTGGCTGTTGATGTGGCGTTGATGGAAAAAGCAGAAAACGTATTTGTAATACCTTCTTCTTTTGGATGGACCGATTTGGGAACTTGGACGAGTGCTTACGATAACCTAGAAAAAGATTCATTGGGCAATGCTATTGCTAGCGAACATGTGGTAATAATAGACGCATCAAAATGTATGGTGAGTGCGCCGGCGAACAAATTGGTTGTATTGCAAGGGTTAGATGATTTTATAGTAATTGATACGCCTGATGCTTTATTGGTTTGTAAAAAGGAAAAGGAACAAGCCATCAAAGAATATGTAGCCGAGGTAAAACGCGTTAAAGGCGATAAATACCTTTAATAGTGGTTAGTTATTAGTGGTTAGATATTAGTTAAAGAGGCAGTTTAGAAGTTTTATCTTCTACACTGCCTCTTTTTTTATATGCTTACAGTAAGTATATTTAATCAATAATAGATTTAAGCGTTTATTATCTTGATAAACTCATCTGCTACCAATGATGCCCCGCCTACTAGTCCGCCATCCACATCAGGTTCTGCAAAAAGCGCTACTGCACTGCTAGCCTTTACACTACCTCCATAAAGAATAGGGATTTCGTTTGCTACATCACCATATTTTGCAGCTAAAACAGCGCGTATGGATAAGTGCATTTCTTGTGCTTGTTCGTTGCTAGCAGTTTTACCTGTTCCTATTGCCCAGATTGGTTCGTAAGCAATAATTATTTTACTTATTTCTTCGGCAGATAAATGAAATAAACTTTCTTCCAATTGTTTTGCTACGAAGGCATTTTGCGTTTCAGCTTCTCTTATTTCTAATGGCTCACCACAACAAAAGATGGGGGTAATGCCATACTCCAAAGATATATTTACTTTCTCAGCTAAAAAGGCATTGCTTTCTCCAAAATATTCTCTACGTTCAGAGTGACCAAGAACTACATAATTAATGCCAATAGACTTTAATATTTCAACAGAGATTTCTCCTGTATAAGCACCCGATTTTTTGCTGTAGCAGTTTTGTGCTGCCACTTGCAAATAAGGGTTACCACTCAACTTCTCTTTGGCAAGCATCAGGTAAGGTGCCGGAACTGCAAATACAGCAATCTTATTTTCATTTACATTTAAAGGTGCAGCGGCAAATGCATCTAACAGACTGTTTGCTTGTTCCAAAGTGCCATTCATTTTCCAGTTGGCAGCGATTACTTTTTTACGCATAGATTATTTATTTATGATGTTTAATGTAGTTTTATGGTGATGAATTTCCGATTACAACTAGTCATTTTCAAGAATCTTCGAAAGTAGCCATAATTATCTAATCAAAAGCTAACATAGGCACATTAACTAAAAAAGGAGAACCAAAAAAGGAGTGTAAAATAATATGAAAAGTAAATAAGAAAACAATTTGAACTTATCATCGCAAAATGGGTAAGAATTATGGCAAATGTTTGTCATCATCTCTATCTCATTCAGTTACTTTATGTATAGTGATACTTTGCCACGTTATGGCAATTTTTTTCATGATGATAAAATTGATGTGTAACAGCAATTTATGCTGTTTTATAAGAAGAAAATGTATTATTCTTCATCAGATAA
>CANCVE010000057.1 GCA_947381435.1 Chitinophagaceae bacterium | reverse complement strand
AAATAAGAATATTTGGTTATTACATTTTAATAATACAAATTCTAATTCAGAGAATTAAAAAAGGATTAGATAAATTACACTCATACATTTAAACAAACAAATATGACACCCATCTACACCCGCTTTGTAAAAGCCTTTACCCTAGTTTTATTTCTTTTTGTTAGTAAAGGGCAAGCACAGATTATTACCACAATTGCTGGAAATGGAACTGCTGGATTTTCTGGTGATGGAGGGGTAGCAACTTCTGCGTTATTCAACAAAACTTACAGTGTTGCTTTGGATAAATCAGGAAACGTTTATGTTGTGGATCAAGTAAATAACCGAATAAGAAAGATTACCAGTTCAACAGGATTTGTCACAACTGTGGCGGGTAATGGAATTGCCGGGTTTTCTGGTGATGGGGGGCTTGCAACCAATGCCAACCTAAATCAACCTACAGATGTTGCTGTAGACAATAGTGGAAATTTATATATATCAGATTATTTTAATTACAGAATAAGAAAAGTTAGTGCTTCTACAGGGCTAATTACCACTATTGCAGGAACAGGAATAGGCATTTTTAATGGGGATGGTATAGTCGCAACATCAGCTAATATTGGTTCACCCACTGGAATTGCTTTAGACAAACTGGGAAACGTATATTTTTCAGATAATTACACAAGTAGAGTTAGGAAAGTTAATACATCAACAGGCATAATTAGTACTGTAGCTGGTACTGGAACCGCTGGATTTTCAGGTGACGGTGGTGCCGCTGCTACCGCTAATATAAATCAGCCTTATGCTGTAGCTGTAGATAGTGTTGGCAATGTTTACATTGCAGATTACACAAATCAGCGTATCCGAAAAGTGGATGCTGCCTCTGGAGTAATAACCACCATTGCTGGGACAGGTACAGCGGGCTTTGATGGTGATGGCGGTATAGCTACCGCAGCTAAAATTTACTATCCTGCTGGTATTAAAGTTGATTCTTATGGCAATATTTTTATACCTGATGCTAGTTATCAACGAATCCGGAAGATTGATAAATCAACAGGTGTTATCTCAACAATTATCGGTAGTGGAACCAGAGGTTACATTGGTGATGGAGGAAATGCACTATTGGCAAGCTTCAATTACCCAGGGCGAATAGCCTTCGATGCATTAGGTAATATTTACATAGCTGATTCTTACAATAATGTCATCAGAAAAGTAACTTACTCTGTTGCCCCAACTATTACTTCTTTTTCTCCAACCACTGCTTCCACAGGTACTACAGTAACCATAAAGGGTAAAACCTTTACTGGTGCTACGGCGGTTAGTTTTGGAGGTACCGCAGCAACTAGTTTCTCTGTGGTAAATGATACTACAATTACAGCTGTTGTTGGTATTGGCGCAAGTGGAAGTGTGAGTGTTACCACAAGTGTGGGTACGGGCATTTTTAGTGGGTTTACATTTAATAATTCGCCAAATATTAGTTACACAGCGGGTAGCAAAGTATTTACTGTTGGCACTGCCATTACTACATTTACCCCTACAAATACAGGTGGTTCTACTACATCGCCTGTTTATGCAAGTGCTACCATTTTGGCCGGTGGAGGTGCAAGTGGTGCAGTAAATGGGCAAGGGTCTACTGCTAGTTTCAATGTACCTTTAGGTATTGTGCCCGATGCTTTAGGTAATTTGTATGTAGCAGATTATGGAAACAATATCATAAGAAAAATAACCTCCTCAGGGCTTGTTTCTACCTTTGCAGGAAGTGGAACTATTGGTTCTACCGATGGGGCAGGTACGGCTGCAAGCTTTTACGCACCTTCAAGTATTGTTATAGATTCAGCTGGAAACTTAATTGTAGCTGATTATAGTAATAATAAACTAAGAAAAATTACTCCCTCCGGTATTGTAAGCACTTTTGTTGGGAATGGCACAGCCGCCGATGTAGATGGCACAGGAATAGCCGCAAGCCTCAATCGTCCTTATTCATTAGCAATTGATGCAATTGGCAATATTTATGTCGGCGAAATAGGAGGATATCGAATAAGAAAAGTTACACCAAGTGGTGTAGTTACCACTTATGCGGGTACTGGTGTACAAGGGTCAAATAATGGGGCTACTAACGTTGCTACTTTTCAATATATAAGTGCATTAACATTTGATGCTACTGGCAATTTATTTATTGCTGATAATAACAGCTATCTTATCAGGAAAATTACGCCTGCTGGTATAGTTTCTACGTTTGCAGGTAATGGAACAGCGGGATATATTGATGGAAAAGACACAAGCGCAAGTTTTTCTGGCTTAAAGGGCATTGCAGCTGATGGTGCAGGAAATTTATATGTTTGCGATGGCAATGGAACTACAGTCGGAAATAAATTAATTCGTAAAATAACTCCTACTGGATTGGTTTCTACCTTGCCAAATATTAGTATCAATGGTATTAATAGAATTGCTTTGGATGGGTTTGGAAATTTGCTTGTTTCTGCGGGTAATGTTAACACATTAACGGGTACTATCTACAAAGTAGGTCAATCTTATAGTATCAATCCTCCCTTACCTAAAGGCCTAAACCTAGACTTAACAACAGGTAGTATTTTTGGCACGCCTACAACCATTAGTTCAGCTACAACATATTCAGTTACAGCCACAAATTATAGTGGTAGCAGTACGGCAACTGTGAGTATTACTACCACTGCACTGGTTACCGCCCCAACCATTACCTCATTTACCCCAACCTCTGCAAGCACTGGCACAACTGTAACCATAAAGGGTACTTATCTCACAGGAGCTACCGCAGTTAGCTTTGGCGGTACTGCAGCAACTAGCTACTCAGTTGTAAACGATACTACCATTACAGCTGTAGTGGGGGCAGGTACAACTGGAAGCTTGAGCATAACCACAAGTGGTGGCACAGCCACTAAAACAGGGTTTACTTATACAATACCGCCAATCATCACTTCTTTTACTCCAACAACAGCCCCTAAAAGTGCAACCATTACCATTAAGGGTACAAAGTTTACGGGAGCCACGGCGGTTAGTTTTGGAGGTACGGCTGCAACTTCTTTTGTAGTAGTAAACGATACTATCATAACAGCAGTGGTTGGTGCGGGTACAAGCGGCAGTGTAAGTATTTCAACTGCAAGTGGTACAGGAACTTTGTCTGGGTTCACTTATTTAGCTGCCCCAACAATAGCCTATACAGGTGGAACAAAAACATTTACCGTTGGCACAGCTATTACAGCATTAAGCCCTACAAATACAGGCGGTACAGTAAGTGGTAATGGACAAGTTGTTGTAAGCACATTTGCAGGAAGTGGCAGTATTGGAAGTGCAGATGGCGTAGGTACTGCAGCGAGTTTTAATTATCCATTATCCAATGCTTTCGATGCAAGTGGTAATATGTATGTGGCGGATGCTGAAAACAACCGCATACGAAAGATAAGTTCCACGGGTGCAGTCACAACCTTTGCAGGTAGTGGCGTTCGCTCTTTTTCTGATGGCTCAAGTAATTCTGCGAGTTTTAGTGCCCCAACGGGTGTAGTCACGGATGTATTGGGCAATGTATATGTAGCTGACTTATATAATAATCGTATTCGTAAGATAAGCCAAACTGGCATTGTCTCAACCTTTGCTGGAAGTGGAAATGCTGGAAATGCTGACGGCATTGGCACTGCTGCTAGTTTCAATAATCCAACTGGATTAGCAATTGATGCTAATAGCAACGTATATGTGACAGATAAAATTAATCACAGTATTCGCAAGATTAGTCCAGCTGGCGTTGTAACAACTTTGGCAGGTAATGGTAATTCTGGTAATACCAATGGGGTAGGTACTGCTGCTAGTTTCTATTATCCTACAGGTGTAACATTGGATAATAATGGCAATATATATGTGGCGGATTACTTTAACAACAGCATCCGTAAAATAACAACTGCTGGCGTAGTTACCACTTTTGCGGGTAGTGGAACAGCAGGTTACGCTGACGGCACGGGAGCGTCGGCAAAATTTAACCTTCCATTTTGTGTAACTGTTGACGGTAGTGGGAATTTGATTGTGGGGGATCAGAGCAACAATTATATACGTAAGATAAACTCATTGGGTGTAGTTACAACCCTGGCAGGCAATGGAACTCCTAGTTATGCTGATGGCATTGGCACTGCTGCTAGTTTCAATACTATTTCTGGTGTAGCCAAAGATGCAAACGGAAATATTTATATTGCAGATGAAAGTAACCAGCGCATCCGCAAAATAACCCCTGGTTTTGGCTATACAATCAGCCCATCACTACCAACAGGTTTAAGTTTTGATGGTAGTACAGGTACTATTAGTGGTACAGCAACTGTAACAAGTGCTGCAACTACTTATACAATTACTGCCACTAATATGGCTGGTAGTAGTAGCACTACGATTAGTATTTCAACTGTTGCACCGCCCACCGTCACCACATTTACCCCAACTACAGCCTTAACAGGAACAATAGTAACCATCAAGGGTACTAAGTTTACAGGTGCAACTGCAATAAGCTTTGGTGGTACAGCAGCTACAAACTATACTGTTGTAAACGATTCTACCATTTCAGCAGTTGTAGGCTCAGGTAGTAGTGGAAGTGTTGCGGTAACAACAAGTGGGGGAACTGCAACCAAAACAGGGTTTAGTTTTTGTACAGCACCAGTTACTAAACCAGTAACTTACTCAAGTTGTAGCAGTGTGGCTTATAAAACTAAGACTTATACAACATCTACTATAGTAAGAGATACTCTAAAAAGCGTTGGAGGATGTGATAGTATTTACAATGTAGCAACTATCACTATCACACCAATAACGCCAACTACCATCAGTTATAGTTACTCAAACTGTAAGAGTGTAATTTATAATGGGGTTACGTATACGTCTTCAACTATAAAAAGAGATACCACCAAGAGTGTAGGCGGATGTGACAGTATCTATAAGGTGGCAACAATTACGATCACACCAATAACGCCAACTACCATCAGTTACAGTTATTCAAATTGTAAGAGTGTGGTTTACAATGGTATTACTTACACCAGTTCTACTGTTAAACGCGATACCACCAAGAGTGTGGGCGGATGCGATAGCCTTTATAAGGTGGCAACTATTACCATCACTCCAATAACGCCAACTACTTTAAGTTATAGTTACTCTAACTGTAAGAGTGTGTTGTACAATGGCATCACTTACACAAGTTCCACCATCAAGCGCGATACTACAAAGAGTGTAGGTGGATGTGATAGCATATACAATGTTGCATCCATCACCATTACACCAATAACGCCAACCATGATCAGTTATAGTTATTCAAACTGCAAAAGCGTCTTGTACAATGGGGTTACGTATACGTCTTCAACTGTAAAAAGAGATACTACAAAGAGTGTAGGTGGTTGCGATAGTATTTATAAAGTTGCATCCATCACCATTACACCAATTACGCCAACCACCATCAACTATAGTTATTCCAACTGCAAGAGTGTTTTGTATAATGGGATTAATTATACTAGTTCAACCATTAAACGTGATACTACGAAAAGTGTAGGAGGATGTGATAGTGTTTATAAGGTAGTAACCATCACCATTGCACCAATTTCGCCTACTACTATGAGTTATAGTTATTCTAACTGTAAAAGTTTAATATATAATGGCGTTACCTACACCAGTTCAACCATCAAGCGCGATACAACTAAGAGTGTAGGTGGTTGTGATAGTATCTATAAGGTGGCAACCATCACCATTACACCAATTACGCCAACCACAATAACAAGTACAGTAACTGGCTGTAGTAGTGTTACATATAATGGCATCACCTACACAATTTCTACCGTAAAGCGTGACACTACCAAGAGTGTAGGCGGATGTGATAGCGTTTACAAGGTTGCCACCATTACAGTAAATATACCTTTAGCACCAATGATTTCTGTAGGTACTGGTAAAAACCCGCTTTGTGCTGGTGCTGGCGACAGCTTGGTACTTACTACAACATACAATACTGCGGTTTGGATACGTAACAATAGTGTAATTCCAAACGCAACTGGCAGTAAATATGTTGCTCAGTTGTATGGTAGTTACAGTGTTTATACAACCGACGCAAATGGTTGCTCGTCAAAATCAGCTCCAGTTGTATTAAATGAACAATTTGTACCAGCACCAACTGTAACCACTATTGGCAATGTACTTACTTCCTCTTATTCAAGCGGCAACCAATGGTACAGAAACTTTACTATTCCTATTGCAAATACAGCTTCATACACAATGGATACAACTTTGTTGGCACAATACAGTGTTCAGACTACTGTGAATGGTTGTAAATCTCCCATGAGCAATTATGTTATCAATACCCGCGATTCGTTGAAGAGTGTAAATGTAAATTGCCCTACGGTAACCACTCCTACTTTGTTTAGTAGTAACCCCCAAAAGGTAGACCCTAATGTGGTAACACTCACTTATGAAGGTGCTAACCTGAGTGTTAAGTTATTCCCTAATCCATCCGGCAGTAATGCTTTTGTTCAGATTACGGGTGTAACTACCAACTCGGACATTAATGTTACAGATATGTTAGGAAGGGTTGTTTGGAGAAGTGCAGTTGGTAGCAACAGAACCATAAGCCTCCCGGCAGGAACTTTAGCTAAGGGCGTTTATCTTGTTTCAGTAACCAATGAAGGACAACACCAAGAGATTAAATGGGTGATAAATAGGTGATAATTTTTAATTATCAATTAAAAAACTGCAGTTACTACCTTCGGGTGGTGGCTGCACTTTTGCTTTTATAAAGAGAAAATAGTTTATCACCTTAACAATATCAAACTTCCTATCTCAATTGGTTATTTTTGTCGCATTAACAACTTTCCCCTTTAGGCGGTTGTTCTACTGCTATGGCTTACAAAAACTTAGAAGACTGTTTACTAGATTTAGAAAAGAATAATCACCTTGTTCGGATAAAAGAGGAAGTGGATCCTTACCTCGAAATGGCTGCGATACACCTTCGGGTTTACGAAGCAAAAGGGCCTGCCATACTGTTTGAGAATGTAAAAAGGTCGCCACTGAGTAACTATAAAGGCACTCCTTTCCGTGCGGCATCCAACATATTTGGCACACTAGAACGAAGTAAATTTATCTTTAGGGATACCTTCGAGTTGGTTCAGAGAATGATAGAACTTAAGGGAAATCCCATGGAAGCATTAAGGCATCCATTTGATAATATACAAGTTGCACTAGCTGCATTAAAGGCTTTACCGCTGAAGAATCCTTCATCAAAACCTGTTTTGTACGAGGAAATAAATATTACCGACTTACCCCTTATTCATCATTGGCCAATTGATGGCGGCGCTTTTGTTACCCTACCGCAAGTTTATACGGAAGATGTAGATGCACCCGGCATTATGCAAGCCAACTTGGGTATGTATCGGATTCAATTGACAGGGAATGATTATGAATTGAATAAGGAGATTGGGTTGCATTACCAATTGCATAGGGGCATTGGTATTCATCAAACTAAAGCTAACAAAAAAGGATTACCGCTAAAGGTTAGTTGTTTTGTGGGTGGACCTCCTGCACATTCCTTAGCTGCTGTGATGCCGTTGCCCGAAGGAATTAGTGAGATGACTTTTGCGGGTGCTCTGGGTGGAAGACGTTTTAGATATGCTTATCAGGATGGGTTTGCCATTAGTACCGATGCTGACTTTGTTATCACTGGCGAGGTTTATCCTAATGAGAATAAACCAGAAGGGCCTTTTGGCGATCACTTGGGTTATTACTCTTTGCAACATCCTTTTCCGTTGATGCGGGTGCATAAAGTATATGCAAAAAAGAATGCCATCTGGTCTTTTACAGTTGTAGGAAGGCCTCCTCAAGAGGACACAAGCTTTGGAGAATTGATACACGAATTGGCAGGAGGCGCTATTTCGCATGAGATTCCTGGCGTAAAAGAAGTACATGCCGTAGATGCAGCAGGCGTGCACCCATTATTATTGGCAATAGGAAGTGAACGTTATACACCTTATATGCCTACCAAACAACCTGCTGAACTACTCACTATCGCTAATCATATATTGGGAAAAGGGCAATTGAGCTTGGCTAAGTTCTTATTTATTACAGCCGACGATACCAACCAATTAACCACACACAACATAAGAACCTATCTGGAATATGTGTTTGAAAGAATAGATTTAACTCGTGATATACATTTTCATACCAAGACTACAATTGACACACTCGATTATAGTGGCACAGGACTAAACACGGGAAGTAAGGTTGTTTTTGCTGCCTACGGCGATAAGAAAAGAGAGTTGTGTAGGGAAGTGCCGTCTGCATTTAAGGACTTACAGCAGTTTGAAAACCCACAATTAGTTATGCCAGGGGTAATTGCTTTGCAGACTAAGCCATTTACTAATTATGAAGCGGCACAACAAGAAATGAAGGCATTCAATGATCAAGTAGTTGATAGAAATGGCAACTTAGATGGTGTGGTACAAGTAATTATTTGTGATGATAGTAGCTTTATGGCAGAAAAACTAAACAATTACTTATGGGCTACTTATACTCGTTGCAATCCATCACATGATATATATGGGATAGATTCTTTCACCAGTTTCAAGCATTGGGGATGCAATGGACCAATGGTTATTGATGCCCGCATGAAACCACATAATGCACCGCCAGTAGAAAAAGTGCCTGAAATAGAACGACGGGTAGATAGGCTATTTGATAAGGGAGGAAGCTTGTATGGGGTGCTGAAATAGATTACTAAACACATAGTTAAAGATTAGGGGCTAGTGTTTCCACGTTATATAACTTATGGAGAAGTAAAGGCTTAAACACATAGTCAAAGTTTAGAGGGTAATGTTTCCAAGTTTTATAACTTATGGAGAAGTAAAGAGATTCAACACATAGATTGCATAGGAACATAGATCACATAGGCTTTACTTGAAAATGGTTTAAGAAAAAGGACACATAAGGAATGCCACTTCGTAGCATTGACCAACATTTTTTTGGAAAAGTTATATAGTAGATTACATAGGCATATAGTTTTTATAGGCATACTACATAAGATAACATAGGAAGCGTTTTTTCTTTTCGTTTTTATGTGCCTACTTTATCTATGTGGTAATTTTTTTACTAGTCTTATATAGGCGATATAACCATAAGTAATCAACTATTACAAATAGAAATCCTTTTTTGTATAATAAGTTATAAGCTTTGCAGGCTAAATAACGCACAACATTAACAACATGACAGAAAAAGGAGCACAACAGAATGGAAAGCATTTCTTGGATCGTACCATTACCACTCGGGAACTTATCTTCTTGCTTGCTTTTGTATTTTGTTTATCGCCACTTATCTCCCCACCCATTGCCTTGCTAATGGGATTGATTATTGCGCAATATATCGGGCATCCCTATCTGCACCTCAATCATAAAACAACACACCTACTACTTCAAGTCTCAGTAGTAGGGTTGGGTTTTGGAATGAATGTATCCACAGCTATGAAAGCTGGCAAACAAGGTATTTTATTCACCATTATTTCTATTGTGGGCACATTGATTGTTGGCATTTTGATGGGTAAATACTTGAAAATAGAAAAGAAGACATCATACCTTATTTCTTCCGGCACAGCTATTTGTGGAGGAAGTGCCATTGCCGCAATCTCCCCAATAGTTAAGGCAGAAGAGAAACAGATATCAGTGGCACTGGGCGTTATTTTCATTCTCAATTCAATTGCCTTGGTATTGTTTCCGTTAGTTGGCCATTGGCTCAACATGTCGCAAACACAGTTTGGCATGTGGTGCGCATTGGCAATACATGATACCAGTTCGGTTGTGGGAGCTGCTAGCAAATATGGGCCTCAAGCGCTGGAAGTTGCCACCACAGTAAAACTTGCAAGGGCTTTGTGGATTATCCCTATTGCTTTCATTTCAACCTTTGTATTCAAAGCACCAAAAGGAAAGATAAAAATTCCTTACTTCATTGGGCTGTATATTCTTGCCATGATTGCAAACACTTGCTTACCTATAGTACAAGAGTATGGTAAGTACTTAGTTTATATTGCCAAATCAGGATTAACACTAACCCTATTCCTAATTGGTTGCGGACTATCCAAAAAGGTGTTACAATCGGTAGGAATCAAACCATTGATACAGGGAGTTGTACTTTGGTTAATTATTTCAGTAGCTTCATTGTGGGTGATAATGAATGTGAATGTGTAAAGTAATATACTAATTAGACGATGAATAAATCACAACTAGCTAGTGTATCCTGTCTCCCCTCACTTCTAGTTTCACAATCATGGCTGCTTCGTAGTCGAGCCATTCTTGCCAACGATGACGCACCTTCTCTTTTTCAAAATAAGTTTCAGATAGATCAATGAATAAGGTATAATGCCCTGCTTCGCTTTCCATAAAACGTCGATAGAACTTACGGAGATATGCATCATTCAATCCTTCGCTCAATCTCTTAAAACGCTCACAACTCCTTGCTTCTACCAATGCCATCGTTAATAATTGGTCGAGCATACGTTCTTCCTCTCTCCCGCCTTTCTTCTGAAAAGCAATGAGTTGGTTTACGTATTCATCACGACGTTGTTTACCAAGTGAAAGGTTTCTTTTCTTAAGTTCATTCAATACTAATCGAAAATGCCCCCATTCTTCGGTAACAATTGGAGATAAATCGAACACCAATTTCTCCCTATCCGAGTAACGTTGTATCAATGATATGCAAGTCAGTGCAGCCTTTTGCTCGCAGTAAGCATGGTCGGTCAATATTGCCTGAATATCCATTGCCGCTAAATCTACCCAGCGAGGATCGGTAGGTAATTGAAGTCCTAGAATGTTTTTTGTATCTTCAGAATAGTCGTAAGTCATAATTATCAATTGACAATTGAAAGCCAAAACTACTATCAATTACTGAATTATATGAACTAGTTCTTTTATTCGTCCTTTTGCAATTGTCAACCCAAAACTTATTCGGTTTGAGTAAATCGAGCATTATCGAGGCTCTTCGGAAGTCGAAAAGGGGTTTCGTACTAATTCCGAAACCTTCCGAAAGCAATTTGCCTATCCATTTGGACTAATTTTGCCTCATTAATTTGATCAGCGTAGAACTTCTACTCAACTTTATATTTATGAATAAAACGATTTCCGCCGCAATCCAAACTACAAGGTTTCTTTTATTTGCTCTGCTGTCACTTCCTATTAACAAGCTTTCAGCACAAACTGGAAAGCAAATTAATAGGTCGATAGCTGGTAAGCAAGTTTTCTATTTTGACGATGGAGGCAAATTAAAGTCTCCACTAAAGGTTCATTACTTTAGTCCAAAAGCAAATTCGGATAGTTTGCCAATTGTATTTTTAATGCACGGCGCCCATCGTGATGCTGGAGCCTATTTAGATGGAGTGATAGATGCGGCTACAGTTTTTGGATGCGCAGTAGTAGCGCCAGAATTTGATAAAGATACCTATCCAGAAACTGATATGTATAATTTGGGTAATGTTTACAGTAAGAAAAGAAGAACTTTTAATCCAAAAGAAGAATGGACATTCGAATTGATAGAACCTTTATTTGATGCGGTGGTAAAGCAATTAAAAAGTTCTAATAAAGGTTACTATATGTACGGGCACTCTGCTGGAGCACAGTTTGTACACAGATTTTTAATGTATGAGCCAGAAAATAGGGTCATTAAGGCTGCAGCGGCCAATGCAGGTTGGTACACGTTGCCTTCCTTTGATGTAGATTTTCCTTTTGGATTGAATAAATCAAGTTTACCACCACAGAATGTGAATGCATTCTTTGCTAAAAAACTATTTGTGCTACTAGGAACAGCGGATGTAATCAGAGAAAGTGTAGATTTCAACTCGTCGGCACAGGCAGATGCTCAAGGAAAAAACCGCTTTGAGCGTGGGCAATACTTCTATAAACTGTCTACTCAAAAGGCAACAGAATTGAAGACGCCATTAAACTGGACTGAAGTATTTGTGCCGGGAATTGGACATAACAATGAAGGAATGAGCAAGTTTGCATTATCGCTATTCTTCATGGATATTAAATAAAGGGGTTAACCACGAAGTACACAAGGTTATCACAAAGAATCACAAAGCTTTTGTTTGACCTTAGCCATGCCTTGTGTCCTTTGTGTATTTTCATAGTGTCTTTAGTGGTTAATTTTTTAAAAACATAAGCTTAAAAAGAAGTAATATGAAATATCTAAAGCAGTTGTACGTACAAGTACTTATAGGTGTGGTACTTGGCATACTGGCGGGGTTTCTTTTTCCATCGTATAATAACGTAGGAAAAATGATTGGCGAAGGGTATATCAATCTGATAAAGATGCTCATTGCTCCACTTATTTTTTTTACTGCTACAGTGGGCATTGCAGGTTCCGGCAATATGGGAAAAGCAGGACGTATTGGAGGTAAGGCAATCATTTATTTCGAGATAGTTTCTACTGTCGCCATGATTTTGGGGGTGTTGGTAGTGAATATTCTAAAGCCTGGTGTGGGGGTTTCTACTCAAAACTTAGCAGTAAGCAGTATTGATAGCTACGTTCAATCGAGCAAAGATGTAAAATGGAGCGACTTTATTATGCACATCATACCTAGCAACGTAGTAGATTCTTTTGCCAAAGGCGAGATATTGCAAGTGTTGGTATTTTCAGTTTTGTTTGGCATTGGTTTGGGAAAATTAGGTGCAGTGGGGCAATCATTGGTGGTTACATTCGATAAGATAAATAAAGTTTTATTTGAAGTGCTAAACATGATAACCATACTAAGCCCTCTTGGTGCCTTTGGGGGAATGATGTACACAATGGGCAAGTTTGGCTTCAGCACTTTGGTTGTTTTAGGTAAGTTGATGCTTACTTTTTATTTGGCTGCGGGTTTCTTCATCTTTGTGGTTCTAGGTTTAATTTTAAAGTATTACAAGCTTAATATTTTCAAATTACTAGGGTTCATTAAGGAAGAAATTCTTATCGTGGTTGGTTCATTTAGTAGTGAATCTGTATTATCAAACCTAATGTATAAACTAGAAGAAGCAGGTTGTGACCCATCGGTTGTTGGGTTAGTAATCCCTACCGGCTATAGTTTTAATCTGGATGGCACATCTATATACCTTAGCATGGCAGTCATATTTATAGCACAAGTATTTAATGTGCCGTTAGATATATGGCAACAAGTGACCATTATTGGGGTATTAATGGTTACAAGTAAGGGCGCAGGGGGTATTTCTGGTAGTGGCTTTGTGGTGTTAGCTTCTAGTTTGGCAGCCATTAAAGTGATACCTGTAGAGGGATTAGCATTGCTTATTGGTGTGGATCGTTTTATGAGCCAAGGACGTGCCATTACGAATATGATTGGAAACACGATTGCCACAGTAGTTATTGCTAAGAATGAAAACATGATTGATATGAATATTTATCACCGAGTGGTTAATGGTAAAAGAGCTAATAAATCAAACGTATATCCAATTACCACAATAGATGCTGTAAGTAAGGCATTGTAAATTTTGCAGTAAAAGGCTAATTACTGCTACGGAGATTTTTCTAACGATTAAAATGTGAAACATCATGAAAAGAATAATAGCATTATTTGCGATTATAATGCTTATACAAAACAAAGGAACGACGCAAGAAATAGACACGTCGCTTAGTGCTTCAGAAAACATTTACGTTTTGAGGTTACAAAGAAGTTACTCATTAGGAGATGGGCTAAATATTAGATCTTCTGTAGGAAAGGTATCTTTTAACCAAAGCTTACAAACGCTTTACGTTGTTAATTCTCCCAATAATTTCAATACTACTAACTCTGGCTTTAGCATAAACAGGGCAAGACTTACTATGAAGGGAAACCTTTTTGATAGAAAGCTCACAATGGTAATGCGTACCAACTTTGTTAGTAATTACCAAAGTGCAACTAGTGGTTCAAGGTCATTTAATTCGCAGTTGGAGGAAGCTTTTATTCAATATAGCTCCAACCCGAAACATACTTTTAATATAGGCCTTAGGGCAGACTATATAGACTCTCGTGAGTTGAGAATAGAGGGCGAAGACCTTAGTTTTATTACGCGCAGTGTTGTTTCAACATCTTTTGATGCAGTGTTTGATTACGGCATTCGTTATATAGGTAAATACAAACTAGGTAGTACGCAAATGCTAAAAACATATCTATCCGTAACTACTGGCGAAGGACGGGCAAGTTTACAAAAGAATTATGGAGGATTGAAATATGGCATCAGAGTAGATTATTTGCCCTTTGGAGAATTTTCTCATGGAGGGGAGGCACAAATGGAAGATTTTGAAAGAGAGCCAAAACCAAAGCTCATATTAGGTGCAGTTTGTAGTTACAATAATGGCGCTTCTTCTGCTTCTGGAAGTAATGGTGGACGGTATTTGTATGGTGATTATTTAGGCGGAAACATTCTGTTACCAGATTATACTAAGTTTGTAATTGACTATTCATTAAAATATCGGGGCTTTTATTCACTTGGAAGCTTTGTAGCTACCTCAGCAACTGTACCAAAAAGTATTACTGGAGCGTATGCATTGTCTGGCAAGTTTAATCCATACACTATTACTTCTACAAATCAGGTAGATTCTAGTGTAAGATCGAATCTGAACTTAGGAACTGGGTTTAGTATACAGGCTGGTTATCTTCTAAAATCTAATTGGGGACTAGGCGTAAGGTATTCAATCCTGAATAGCAATGTGTATTCCGCAGCCTTTGCTGGATATGACAGAAATTACAGCTTTGTAGTAAGTAGATATTTGGCAGGAAATGATTTGAAAATACAGGCGCAGTTCGATTATTCTCAGGTTAAAAAGGGTCTTCAATCACCCAATAATACCGCCAATTATGGTGGTCAGATAATGTTTTGTGTTAACTTATAAAATGAATATAATGATTGCTAGAAAAATGAATATTGTTTTTGGCCTCGCCTTGATGCTATCCTCCACAATGGTGATTGCCCAAAAAAGCACTAGTAGGTTAATACCTAAAGACTCAACCTTACTTTACGTAAACGGAGAAGGTACTTTTCTGCGTTTGGGAAAACAGGATGGAGCCACTTTCAATTTTGTAACTACTACCCAAGCGGGGTATCAGTATAATCAACTAGATTCTACCAACGGAAAAACAAATACCAATCGGCTTTCCTTAAATTTAGTAAGAATATCTTTTTCGGCAAGTGGTTTAAAAGACAAAGTATCGTTAGGAATTGTAACCGACTTTACAGGCACTTCTGGAATATTGGAGGGTTGGATTGGTATTTCTATGCTAAATAATCATGGCAAATTGATACTGGGGCAAAGACAAACCAATACCAACAATCGTTTGGCAATGGCAGACGAAAAGTATTCGCAAGTAATGGCTCAATCAATTGCAGGTAAGTCTAATGACGGAATTGTTTATGGAGGTTTGATGCAAAACTTTGTAGGCTCCACAAGAGAAGGTGGCCTATTTTTCGAAACTAATTTTAACATCAATAAATGCCGTATCTATCCTTCTGTTTCCATTACTACTGGTAAAGGACAAAACTTCTTTTCTAGCCAATCAGGTTCTGGCTTTAAGTATGGTGGACGAATTGATGTGATGCCAATGGGAGACTTTATAAAGAACGGTGCTTTTGTAGCCCATGATATTTACAGGGAACCAAAACCAAAGTTAGCTATTGGGGTTGCGGGTAGTTATAATTTAAAAGCAAATAGCCCAATAGGCTCCGACAATGGCACTATCTCATCACTCTATAATGATTCTAAAGTTCTGGATTGGGCAAACTATAGAAAGTTCGTAGCAGATGCAATCTTTAAATATAATGGCTTTTCTATTGTGGGTGAGTACGTGAGTGCTTCCATTGCAGGTAAAAATCTCTTCACAAATGCTGGTGCAACTACCAAACTCACGGTTGCGAATGCCAGTTCATTGTATAATGTAGGTAATGCCGTGAACTTTCAGGGCTCCTATATCTTAAAGAATGGATGGGCTTTTGATGGCCGGTTTTCGCACATTACTCCCGAAACTTATTTGCCTACTTCATTGGTACATAATCAGACCTGGTACACAGTTGGCATCAACAAATACCTAAGCGGAAATGCTGTTAAAGTTGGATTGAATGGTAACTACATTGAGGACAACAACTCGGCTCTTCTAAAAAAATCACTAACTGTAAATCTTGCTGCACAATTAATCTTCTAAAAAATTGCTATCATGAAAAAGAACATTTTAATCAATATACTCGCCTTGTCATTGTTGGCTGCCTGTACGTCTAAGTTGGATTTCACCACGCCTTCAACACCTGTAACACCACCTATTACTGGCAATACAGACCTAATTATTTCAGAACTTTCTACTGCCATAAATACCTATACGGGTCCCAATGGTTTAAAGAGTCGAAACCATTATGTAGAACTCTGGAATGGCACACTCAAAAGCATCGATTTATCTGATTATGCTTTAGGTTATCAATCGGTATCTGATACTAACTCTAAGCCTGCATGGAGTTTCCCTTCTGGTAATTTCATCGCATTGAAGGGAATTTTATCTACCTCCAAAGCTTACGTTATTGCCTCTCCCATTGCAGATACAGCCTTAGTATTAGTAAAATCTGATACTACTTGGGGAACTACAACTGTTTCAGCGGCTTCTTCGCCATTACAATTATCGGGTAACAGTGCTATTGCTCTTTTAAAAAAGAATACTGCGGGGTTATATAGTTTGTCAGGTATTAACTATAAAATAATCGATGTGTTCTGTAGTCCATCAGTAAGTAGAATAGCTTTTACGGGTACACAAAGTACTCGAAACAATGTTTATTGGTCTGTTGGAGACACAACTACCGATACCAGAAACAGAACATTCAAACGGAAAGCTACGGTTACTGGACCTCAAGCAGATTGGAATATTGCCAATGCCGCTGGTAATTCGCAATGGCAAGTATCAGGAGATAAGAAATGGGATTATACTAATATTGGCTTGCAAACCGTTAATTAAAATGCATAGACAATAAGCTTTACCATTCTCTTTTATCAAAAAATATGGTATCTACAATTTTTCATTATGCAATCAAAAGCTAAGTTCGGATTACTTCATTTTATTATAACGTTGGTTATTGTTTCCTGCACCCCAAAATCAGTCACTAATACCAACGAGAACTTTACTGTTACCGTAAACAACGGTTACGGTTCTGCTACTTATAAAGCAGGAGAAACTGTGCATATTTGGAGTAGGGAGTGTACCGATAATGAAACTTTTACCCGATGGTCAGGCGATACGGCTTCTTTTACCAATAAGAATGAGTGGCATACTTGGTTCATCATGCCAGCACAAAACGTTACGGTTACCGCTTCTTTTCGGTCAGTTAATTACAACGTAACATACGAAAGAATAATGGGTAAGAATACTCGAAAAAAGGTTTATTTCAATCTTTCTCCTAGCAATAAAGGAATCGTTTATCTGTTTCATGGGGCTGGTGGATCTGCTAGCTATTGGGTAGATAATTATGAGCCTGTAGCTTTAATAAAAGACTTAATAGCAAATGATTTTGGTGTAATTATTACCGAAGCGGAAGAGGTTTCCTTAAATAAAGACTTGAACGGAGATGGTGGTTTGCGTTGGAATACTAGTACATTGGACAGCAATACCAATGTGGATTTTGCCAACATAAAAGCAATAACAGACACATTTTATAATAGAGGATTGGCAAACAGAAGCATTCCTCGTTACTGTATTGGGCAAAGCAATGGAGGAAGTTGTTCGGTAGTAGTGAGTTCTTATTTTAAATTCAAAGCAGGGGTAGCTTATTGTGCTGCTGGTGGTGCAGCGGGTTCCATTATCAATACCACCAATACGCCCATTTTATTTTGCTTACAGCAACTAGATAATAACAGTTTGATGGGGGCTACAGGCAATGCTAATGCCATTAAAAATTCTGGCGACTTGAAGGCTAGGGGTATCTGTAGTAGCAGTTTTACCAATATTACCTCACCATTATATCCTAACCGTTTTGCTAGAAACAGTGTTATCAATACCGCATTATCTAAGAGTATTTATAATGAAATTAAGGCCAATGGATTACTAAATGCAACCAACTATTTTAGTGGTTATTACAACAGATTATGGACTGCTGTTAGTGCATCACCACAAAGCTTTCCCACCATTGCATCTCTAACAAATGCGCAGCAAAACATAGTGAACGAGCAGCTAAATTGCATTACTACTGCGCATCAGTTTTACAGTGACCATAATATTGCAACAATTAAGTTTTTGAATGACCCTTGCTCAATAAATTAATACTGTGGAATACATTCCGATTGCCTCCGTTGACTAAATGAATGTATTGCATATACACTCCGATTGTATTTCCAATACAAAACGTTTGTATTGAAGATACATTCCGATTGTCTCTTTCTACTAATTGAATGTATTTAGGATACAATCTGATTGCCTCGATTGACAAGATGAGTGTATTATTCAGGCTTTAATTAAATATTCTACACCAATAGATAAGCAAGCAAATCCAAAGAAGAAACAGCTTAATAAGAGAAAAGGGTGCTGCACCGCAACACCCTTAAACCAACCCTATTATGAAGAGAAAATTATATTACAGCACTGCTACTTTTCCAGTGTAAAGTTTAGTACCTAAAGACTCAACATTAATAATATAGATACCCTTTTGTAAAGAGTTTTCTATTTTATAAGTGTTAGAATCGTTGGTAAGGTTTATTTTTTTAGTAAGCATTAGCCTTCCCTGAATATTTTACAAGGTCTTGGACCATTGCAGCCAAAACGTTTATATAAATATTGTTGCCTTGTATGAAGTTTTTAAAAAAGTCCTTTCAAGTATTTTATAACTTGAAAGGACTTTGATGAATCAAACCTATTATTTTTCCTCTACTTTTCTAGAACTATATCAATAATAACAGTTCTATTATAGAACCTTTGTTCAGGGAGATCATTTTCAAATGGGGACATAATAGCGTCTTCTCCAAAGGCAATTGCTTCAAACCTTACACCTTTTTTACCTGCATTCGACAAGGCTTTTTTAAGTATTTGCTGCGTACTGTTTGCTCTTTCACGAGATAAATTCATGTTATACTTCTCATCACCTATTATATCCGTATGACCATGAATAATTACTGTAGCGTTATTAGAAATCAAAGGTGTTACTTCTTCAATTAGAAACTTTTTATACGAGGCAATTGTTTGCGATTTATCAAAATCAAATAAAATACTATATCTTAAACCAACTTGTCTTGAGCTATCTAACTTTACCAAACTAACTGAGTCTTGTTTTAATATATAATGACCATTTTTAGTTTCTCCAAACATTAATATCTTGTAATTTCCCTTGGCATTATTTCCCAAAATTGTTCTACCCGGAACAGATGCTTGGTCTGTAGTATAAGGGCCATAGTTTTGTATTACACCATTTTTGTCAATTATCTGTACTCTCCAAGATTTAAGCAAGGTACTGGCACTATCAATATCAAATAACACATAACTATCTAATGGATCTTCTTGTATTGCAGTTATCTGGATAGGTCTTAGCGAACTTGTTCCACCAATTTGTATAAGGAGCTCAGGTGATGTACTTTCAATATCTACCCTTCTATCCCCTTCTCTAAGTAATGTCAGTTCCTTGGTTGCGCCTGGTTGTTCAGAAGGCACTACTGGTTTATCCCTTCCTTCTGTTGCTATCCTCATTACATCAATACCATAAACACTCACCAGATAATGCTTCACGTTTTCTGCCATTAATTTTCCTTCAGTTGGATTTTTATCAGATGAACCTACCAAAGTAATGTTGGCAGAAGGGTTTTCCCTTAAACGATCACCCAAAATATTTAGTATGTTATAATAAATGGCAAGCTGTCTGGCAGAGCGTCCCTTACTTAGGTTTTGAGGTTGGCTTTGTTGCAATTGCCCTTCTTTAAATGAAGCTGCATCTGCTTGACTCAGTTGTATATATCTATTAGGAATTTCTGCAGAACCAATATTAAAAAATACAGAATTTCTTATAGGAAAAGTTTCTTTTACTTCTCTGAATGGCGGAACTTCTTTTGGCGGTCTTGTTGTAAATGTTACATCTGTTTCTTTTAGCCCTACTGCAGTGGTTGCCATTTGCGTAATTGGTTCGTTTGTTTTATTCGAAACATTCTTTTTACCAACACCTATTTTTAGTGCAATACCCGCCCTGAATGTATATATCGACCATGATTGATCAGCACGTGGTGCTTGTCCTAAATTAGTTTGAAAAGATGCAAATGGAGATAATGTCATTTGTGCAATGGTTGCCTTCTTAGACAATGGTATATCTATTCCTGCTCCCGCCTGTGCAGAGAAAACTGTTTTACGTACATCACTCCAATCTTCTCTTCTATCAACCTGTTTGTCTTGCTTATAAACAAATGAACGGGAAATATTTATGCCCATTGTTGGTCCAGCAAAGACGTAGAAAGCAGAAGAAAATGGTGTAATTCTTAGGCTTGGCTCAACAGAAATGTAACTAAGGTTTGTAGAAAGTGTTGCTGGACAATTACAAGGTGCTAATACACCTTCAAAACTACCGCCCCGATTATCATAAGCTACGTTCAACATGCCTCCTACCACTTTATTGGGTCTGTATTCCGCTAAAATAGATGCATAAGGCAATACTGTTTCTCCTTTATGAAAAGCTGTAGGTGTACTAAACCCATTTAATTGTTGAGTAGTTCCTCTGTAGAAGTTGAAATTACCCGCCACAGACTCTCCAAACCACCACACCGGCTGTACTCTTTTTTCTACCTGTGAATAACTTGCTCCACCTGCAAAAGCAAGTATTAGAAATAGAAATGTTATTTTTAGTTTGAATGTATTTACTTGTTTCATAAAATTCTCTTTTATTAATTAATAAGTTTATTATTTAAAAAATATCCCACCCAAAGGCGGGATAAAAATTTATTTACTGTACATTAATAGTTGTATTAACCATTGTAACAGAAGCCCCTAAAGAAATTGCTCTGCCATTAAGTACTGTTTGTACAGCATTTCCTGCTGTAGAGAAGGTAACTCCTGCTGATGCAATGATTGTTCCTGACATGATTCCGCCGCCAGCACCATTAATTACTGCCGCACTGCCTACATACCAGAATACATTTTTGGGCAATGCTCCATTAATCATCTTTACGCTTTTTGCGCCTGCCGGCCCAGCAACACCTACTGTAAGACCTGCTTCAGTCTGGAATATCCAAACAGCATTAGGGTCTCCTTTTGCATCAAGTGTAAGGTCACCATTGGTTATCTTGAATGTACCAGCAGCAGCTTTATAAACACCTGGAGCAAGTGTTAATCCTCCCAATTCTCCCGCACCCGGATCGATGCCACCTGGTTTACCGGCAGGCGAAATATTATTGTATGTATTAGTTGCATCCAATAATCCATTTTGTGCAATGGTCATAGAGGCAGCTGTTCCAGGAAATGGCGGTGCAGTAAATATCCTACCCGTCACTTTTCCCATATTCAGCGGCGTTTCGGTATAAACATCGCCAGTTGTTCCATCATGGAACCCAGTTATCAAACTAGAGGCAGCAGTTGTACCAATACTACCATTGATTACTGTATTTATTCCCTGATTGGTTATACCTGCATTACCACCGAATGCGCCATAAATGACAGCACTACCTAAATCTGGTGGAGGATTTAGAGGTTGTGCAGTTGTAAACGACCATACATAGTTATTAGCCAATCCAACACCTGCCAGATTCTTGGCATTTGTAGTAATAGTTGCTGTGTAAAGCGTATTTGTATTAAAGTTTGAAAGAGGGAAGAATGTAGCAGTTGTGCCAACATAAGTTACCGCACCTAAAATGATTGTTGCACCCTGCTTGATAATAAAAGTTGAATTACTAATTGTTAATGGATCCATTAACATACTAAAGTTTGCCGTAACTATCTTAGATATAGAAACCTTAGTAGCTCCATCTGTGGGATCTGTGGAAATAACAGTTGGTGAAACAATATTTACAACGAGGGTGGTAAAGTTCCATACATAACTATTAAGCAATGGGTTTCCTAGTACATCCTTTGATCCAGTAGTGATTGTACAAGTATACACTGTATTAGAAATAAGCGGCGTTGCAGGTGTAAATGTTGCTGTCTTGCCTATGTAACTAACATTGCCAAAAACCTGATTTAGTCCTTGCTTTACCTGAAAGCTTAATACATTGATGGTTGTAGGATCCATCACCTCGCTAAAGGTTGCACTTATTAACTTATTAAGTGGAACGTTTGTAGCACCGTTTGCAGGATCAGCAGATACAACAGTTGGAGAAACAATGTTAATAATGGCTGTTGTGAAATCCCATGTATAATTGTTTGCTAATGCATTTCCTTGTGCATCCTTAGCACCTGTTGTTAAAGTGCAAGTATAAATTGTATTAGATGTCAATGGCGTTGCTGGCGAAAAAGTGGCAGTAGTTCCAGCATAAGTAACTGTACCAAAAACCTGCTTTGCTCCTTGTTTCACTACAAAATTTAATACATTCATAGTTGTAACATCCATTGCCTTACTAAATTTTGCACTTATGTCTTTATCTAGGGCTACATTGATTTCTGCATTTGCAGGATCTGTCAAAATAACTGTTGGAGGCACTATAGTTACGATTGCCGTAGTGAAATTCCATGTATAATTATTTGCCAACGCATTCCCCTGAACGTCTTTCACTCCTGTGTAAATTGTACAGGTATATACAGTGTTTGATGCAAATGGTATTACAGGAGTAAAACTTGCTGTTGTACCACTGTAAGAAACCGTACCAAATACCTGATTGAATCCTTGCTTTACTACAAAAGTTACTGCATTGATAGTAGAGGGATTCATCGGTTGACTAAAATTGGCAATAACTATTTTATTAAGTGCCACATTTGTTGCTCCATCAGCAGGATCTGTAGAAATTACTGTAGTAGGAAGACTGGTTGTTGTAAAACTCCAAGTATAATTGGCTCCAATTGCATTTCCTAAAGCATCCTTTGCCCCTGTTGTAATTGTACCTGTATAAACAGTATTTGGATTTAACGGGCTTGTAGGCACAAACACCGCCGAAGTACCAACATAGCTTACAGTGCCTGTAACCGCGGTGGCACCAAGTTTTATAATAACTGTACTACCATTGATAGAAGCAGGATTCATGGCGGTACTAAAACTGGCAGTGATTACCTTATTAAAAGGAACATTTGTTGCACCATTTGTTGGATCGGTAGAAATGACTATCGGGGCATTGCCTGTTGTAAAACTCCAGACATAATCTACAGGAAGGTTATTCCCTGATGAATCTTTTGTTCCTGCAGTAATAGTTCCAATATAAACAGTATTTGCATCAAGAGGGCTTGTAGGTACAAATAAAGCTGTCTTTCCAGAGTAGCTCACAGTTCCAGCAATTAAACTACTTCCTTGCTTAACTGTAAAGTTGGCTGTATTGATAGTAGTTGCATCCATCAACTTGTTAAATGTAGCGGTAATCTTTTTATCCAATACTACATTAATAGTTGCATTTGCGGGGTCGGTTGCAACCACTGAGGGTACTATACCAGTAGAGAAACTCCATACATAATCAGTTGCCATTGTGTTACCCAGCACATCATCTGCGCTACCCTTTACAGTTCCAGTATATACTGTTTTAGGCAGTAGTGGGGTTGTGGGTGTAAATGTTGCAGTCATACCCGTGTAAGAAACCACACCTGAAACAATGCTGGCCCCCTGTTTGATTATAAAAGAACTACCATTAATGGTAGCAGGATTCATGTTGGTGCTAAAAGTTGCTGTCACCAACTTATTGAATGGCACATCCGAAGCACCATTAACAGGATCTGTAATTACCACTGTAGGGGTATTGCCAGTATTAAAACTCCAACTGTAGCTTACAGGCAATGCTGTATTTGCAGAGTCCCTTGCCGCACCAGTAATCGTAGCGGTATAAACTGTATTCGCCATTAATACTTCTACAGGCGTAAAAGTAGCAGTGCTACCAACTATACTAACTGTTCCTAAAACCTGATTGATGCCATGACGCAACTGAAAAGTGCTGGTGTTTATGGTAGCCACGTTCATATTTTCATTAAATGTGGCACTTATTTTTTTGTCTGTCACCACATTTATGGCTCCATTAATAGGGTCAGTAGAAATTACCGCAGGGCAAATTCCTAATCTACCTACTGGCTCATCATCTTTTTTACATCCAGCTATTAAGCCTATCATTAATAAGACAATCATCCAGCTTGTATTAAAGAAAACAGAGAATAGCCCTCGCTTTTGAATGTGTGTTTCTGTGTTAAATACATGTTTACTCATAATTTGTAATTTTAATTTGTCATTAAACAATGTTGGTTTAGTTACAAACCTTAATTGTTATACCTTTCTTGAAAAAAACTAAATACTTCATCTATTTTAATTGATCAATTCATACAGTTTCTAAACTTATTTTTTATTTATGACCATGTTCTTCCTGAGCAGGACGTAATTGATTAGGTGCTTGCTGCTGCGGTTGATGTTGTGCTGGTCTGGCAGTATGCGGTTGTTGCCTAATGATTGGCGGCTGAGCCTGTTTAGGAGGTTTTGGCATTTGCCTTACTTGTTGAGGCTGCCTAATGATGGGTTGTTGTTTTGGTTGTTGCGAAAGTTGACTTACTGGAGGCTTTATCGGACTTTGCGGATTGTGTCCTGCGCTTTGATTAGCATTATGATGCTGAATAGTTGGTACCGACTTTGGGTTTTGAATTATAGGGTTTGATGTATTATCCTTTTGAGGTTTATTATTAATGCCTCCTTGAATATGTGGGCTCGTAGCTGGCTTTACTTGAGGTTTAGCTACTTCTTGTGAATGCGATGGTGCGGGCATTGTTGTAGGGGGGGAAGGATTGTTTTTGTGACCAAAATTGCTAGCTTTTACATTTCCAACAGCAGTAGTGGTAGGCCGCCCATGATTGACCGCTGCAAATTGATTGGTGTTATGACTGGCAATTTGTACATGAGTAGCCTGAATGATAGTGGGCGCTACATGATGTTCCTTCATAGTTGATTGCTCTCTAACAGTTGGCATTGCCCTCGTGCCATGATCGCCACCATTAAAACTTCTATGGTCATTCATTCTGCTTTTATTTACTATCACCGTTCTGTCTATATAAGTATTATGAATGATGGTAGTGTTTACGTTCATCACAGCAGTATTATACCTAAAATGATGTCCTTCCCATCTTCCACCTCCAAAACCGTGACCACCATAACCATACCCATAGTTTACGCCGCCGTAAAACCCAATATGCCTTCCCCAATAACCAGTATAAAGACGATAGAACCCATTTTCGAACCCCCAATAAAAAGGCGTCCATAAATATCCAATTTGTGGAGGACTAACCCAAACGCCTGGAACCCAATAATAATCCCCATCACCATAGGCCCAATACCCAGGTGTCCACATGTAGCCATCTTCTGGGCAATCGGGCTGCTCATAAACTGGCAAATCTGGTGGAGCAATACTTGCTGTGATACTTATATCTATCTGACTGAAAACTTTATCAGGTGAGAATTGTAGCCCAATGACTAAAAAAAGAATGAACGAATACCTTTTCATGTTCTTTTTACTAATGGTGAATTGATAGCAAATGAATAATGCTCGAATACTGAAACTACTTTTTACTGACAAATCCATCTTTCAACATTCTTCTGTAAACAGAATGAGCTGTTTCTTTCATCATTTTCTCTACACCTTCTGGATTGGTTGTTTTGGTAATTCCTGTCCAGATAATCTTATCTTCCTTAACAGAAAAAACATTTGTTTCGATAGTAAATATTTTGGTATCCGTGTAATAACCTTGCGTAGAATAGTAGGGAAAATTGCGATAGTAGTATCCACTAAAATTAGAGTAATAGGGAGGATACAATTCAAAATTGCTAGGATTATATACCCTTTCTTTCTCCGCATCAATCAACCTTAGTGTTATTACTCCATCAAAGCCATCATCTCTTATTCTGTCCCTGATAGCTTCTACATTATTTCTTGGGAAGCGAGCATTTAGATACTTGTACGATTCTACCCCCTTACCTCCCAAATAAGAAACCATCTGATCTTCTGTAAGGTGTGTATTAATCTCGCTTTTAAACATGGCAACGACCAATACCTTATTTAATTCTGCAATAACTATATGCTTTCCAGGCATGTGCCAACTACTGGTAATTTCTGTAGAACTAATGCACGAATTGAGTGCTACTAATAACATTACTAATGGAATAATCTTGTTCATGATTGCTGTATTTTTTAATTTAGGTAAAGGTGGGGAGTGGGACCATTTTGACTATTACACTATTGATATAATATTTTATATCATTTTCTGATTTTGTAGGTTTTGCCCAATTTGCATAGCTGAGATAGTGCATTATTACATTGCCTTACCAATTATACTAATCTGATTTAGGTTTGCACACTAAATGGCTAAAATATTCGTTATTCTATAGATGACATTACAATTCAGCGAATCAGAGCTTTCGTTACTCAAGGAATTACAGCGCAATACTTCTGACAGGGATACCTATCAAAAGCTAA
>CANCVE010000056.1 GCA_947381435.1 Chitinophagaceae bacterium | reverse complement strand
GCAAGATGCCTCTACGCAAGTTATATAACTTGGAAACAGTAACCCTAATTTTTTACTTAAAGCGAAGCGTTTTATCTGCCTGAAATAATAAAAGCTATGTGCCTACTGTGGCTATGTGGTATAAAAAAAATTAAATGCGTTTGCCCTGTCATAGAAAATGAAGATACCTACTAGTGTGTGAGATTTCTTACAATGGACGTGGTTTGATTTTAAGAAAGAACACATCGAAAATCAGCCTTTCAGCCTGAGGCATTAATTAATGGTTCTCAAATTTTTTGAAAATGACATTTAGCTAAATGCTTCTCCATAATCCTAGCGTTATTGCGATTATTACCACTTGTAATTAACAGCCTGTCGAAGGCGGGAAGATATGTTTAAACTGTTTGCGCTTCGACAGGCTGCTAATGACAAGTTGTTTAATTGTTTCAAAATCAATAGTTATTTTAACTAGTTTGCGCTTCGACAGGCTCAGCGTGACAATCATCGTGATTTTCGAAATGAACTTTTTTCAATGTCATCCTGAGTTTATCTAAGGACAACAAACTTGAGAACACTAATTAACTCCTCAGGCTGACACCCTAAATTTCGGTTAGTACACTTAAACAAAGGAGACAACCTTGAGGGATTAAAGTGGTCAATTTTATAACTTAAATGGGTTAAAAAAACTCCTATGTTATTTTAGTCTCGACAACAACTCCTCTTTAATTTTCTTTGTGGGAATAGACAATTTAACTCCATTAATAATAAGACTCTTTTCATTAATTGTTTCAATTTGTTGGTGATTGATGATGTGCGACCTAGAAATCTGTAAAAAAAGCATAGGAGGTAGCTTTCTAAGGAATCCGCTAATAGTCCCCCTTATCTTTTCTCTTTGTCCATTGGCTAAGTGTATATCCAAATAAACGTGATTACTTTCAATCATAATAATATTTTCATAATTTATCTTAGTATATTTTCTCCCAGATTTAATCAATAAGTAATTAAAAGTATCTCCTTTTTTTTGCTGAGTAACCTGATAATTGTTCATTCCTATCTCTATACTAGTAAACAGATCGTTTTGTGTAAAGGGCTTCAGCAAAAAAGTAAGGGGAAGAACATTTTTAGCGGCCTCGATAGTGGAAGCATCTCCATTAGCTGTGATAAAAATAAAGGGGATTTGATAGATCTCATTGATAGTTTGTGCCAAGTCGATGCCTGTTGCTTTACCACTCAGTTTTATGTCTAGCAACAACAAATCAGGTTTATTAGTACATAATTTATCAATTGCCTTTTCAACAGAATTAGCTATAAATAGTACCTGATAGCCTATATTTTTGAGGTACACTTCGATTGTCTTTGCAATGATGATTTCATCTTCTACAATTGCTATTTTCATCTTATTAATTGAGTTTATTTATAAATTTAATATTAAAACAACTTCCTTCTTGGTAAGCGTAAGTAACGCTGCCACCTAATTGTTCGGCTAATCCTCTAATGAGTTCCATTCCAAGTGTTTGGGATGATTCAAAATCAAGTCCCTCTTTCAAACCAGGTCCATTATCCTTGTAAAGTAATAGATATTCTTCATTGATTTCCCTTGTCAAATGGATAGAGACTTTATTTCCGTCCCATCGTTTTGGTAGGTATTTATAGGCGTTTGTAACAAGCTCGTTCACTATTAAACCTAAAGGAACTGCAGTATTTACATTGAGTAGAATTTCTTCATTTCCAATTTCAAACATTATGACCTGATGTTCCTGTTCAAATAATTCAGCGACTTTACCAAGCAATTCTTTTAAAAACACATGAAAACTAATATTTCCAAAAATTGCACTCTGATACAACTTCTGATGAATTAATGCAATACTATTCACCCGGCTTTGGGATTCGGCACAGGCACGTTTTATATTTTCATCAGCAGCAGAATTTCCTTGTAAATACAAAAGACCTGAGATAACCTGTAAATTATTTTTCACCCGATGGTGTATTTCTGCTAATAACAGTTTATTTTCGGTTAAAGCCTGATTCAATTCCTTAGTTCTATTGGCTACTTTGGCTTCTAATAATGCATTCCGGCGTTTAATTTTATTGGTATTTATAAAGTATAACGCTATCCCAAAAGATATTATTGCAAGGATACAACTTACAATAAACCAACTTTCGTTATAAATTGGCTGAAGAACAACCAATGGAATAACTATCTCGTTTTTATTCCACTGTCCATTTTCTAACTGTGCTTTTATCTTTAAAATATATTTGCCTGAGGGCAGCCCACTCACCCTAACCATCCCATCCTCTGTGTAATTCCATTCCTTTTCAAATCCTTCAATCCTGTAGGCAAAGTGATGTATTCTTTGCTTGTAGTCTAGAAGTGAAAAGTTGATTGTTAAGAATTTATCCCCTACCTCAAAAATTATTTTGGGGTCATGCTTAAAAGATGACAAATAATCGACTAGCTTATTTTCTTTGGCCGAGAACTTATAAAAGCTTGTTACAACAAAGGGGGCATTCATTGAATCTACATATTGATTGAGTTCTATTGGATCAAAGCTAATAAGACCATTTACCCCCCCAAAATACATCCGTCCATTGGTGGCTTTGTAGGAAGATATTCTATTAAATTCATCAGATGGAAGTCCGTCATTAACAGTAAATATGGAGACCCCTTTGTTGATGGTGTTAAAACGGATTAAACCTAGATAAGAACCTATCCAAAGATTAGCGTCTTCATCTTCTTCAATCCGGTATAAAATCGGGGAAGGCAGTCCGTAATCAATAGAGAAATATTGAATAAGATTTCCCGATTTATCAATTGGTTTATTCCAGTTCCACTTCACCAAGCCCTCTCCGTTTGTAGCTAACCAACAAATCCCATTATTATCTTCATGCAAATCATAAATTTCTTTTATTGGCAAACGATGATTAGCATCTTTAGCCGTACCTCCATAATAATCTGTAATTCTCAATTGATTATCGATACAATAGATACCATTTTCTGCAACAGCTATCAAACCCTTTATCTTGGAATTAAATATTTTATAGATACATCCCAATGGCGGAATAGTATTGGATAGAAAGCTAAGTGGTATGGATCTTTTGGTGAGTTCATTAAATAAAAAGAGGCCACTCTTTTCCTTGCCTAAAAGAAACGTAGTCTCTGAAAGCTGATACATAGACCAAATAACATCATTTAAATTTGAAGTAGGTAGTAGCGATTTGCACTTATTGGTTGTTATATTGTACTTATACAAATTGTCGGTACCTAAATATAGATTGTTACCTTCTGCCAGCATTGGATAGCTCATTCTATCATTGTAAGGCAATACCTTCTCTTTTTGTGTTTGTTGATGTAGCATCCACAAGTTAGATGATTCGTTGGCAAACAAGTAAGTATTGTTACCTTTTTTTATTTCACAAATACCACGTACCTGACCCGCATTGGGAGGTAAATTGATTCGAGGTGCACTAGTAAAATATTTTTTGAAATACTTTTTCTTAATGGAAGTTTCAAACAACCCTTGTGTGGTACAGAACCATTTGTTTCCTAAATTATCTACAAAAGCTTGGTTTATTAAAAACTCCCTCGAACCTTTCAGCAAATCCTTATCAATTAACTGTACTAGTTGATTATTTACAGATTGAAATACACCTTTATCAACATCATAGAAACAGCAAGATAAATCATTGTCTATGTATGAAAATCGTGTAAAGTGTTTTTCTACTTCATTTAATCTCAGATTATCTAAAGAATAGTTGGAGTATTTGTGATTATTAAATTTATCTCTTTTTGCAAACTGTTCAAAAGCTTTTAAGATTGAGGCATTTTCGTAATCAAAAATTAGTTTGAATGTAGAAACTTTTGTTTCCGATGAATTACTATCCTTATTTAGTACCAATAATTGTTCAAAACTAGGAAAAGTATTTGCAGGGGAATGGATAGAAACAAAAGCAGAAGAACCTGTAAAATGACTTCCGTAGTAGATAGATAAATAATCAGATTCAATGGCAGCCAAACCATTAATTAACCCATCAAATTGATACTGCTTTACCAGTCCTTTTGTGCTGTTATATGTATACCAACAATAGGGCTTAGCGGTTAATATATTAAGATTTCCCGTTTCATCGTTTGCAATCAAGCATAGGTGACTGAAATCAAAAGGTACAAATTTGAATATTGTATTTAAAGATTGTAATTTATTGGTATTTAAATCCAATACCTCAAAACTAAGTGATGGGTTCAGGCTTTTAGGATATTGTATAATCAAATGATTTTGATTATCTATGGCTAATTTTTCTATAGAATCGCAACGTAAGCCAAAGTTCTTTTGATTATAGAGCTTAAAAGTATGGCCATCATACCTAGACAACCCTTTTTCTGTACCAATCCAAATGTATCCTTCCTTATCTTGTACCACGCATTTTACATCCCTAGAAGGTAGCCCATCTTTTATGGATAATAATCTAGTGGAAACAACATTGTCATTCTCTTGCTGAGAGAATGTTAGTAGATAGACAAATAAGAAAATAACTGTAAAGAAAAATTTGCTTTGTATATGCATTGTTAAATAAGGGAGTCTGTGTGTAATTTTTTAATGAAAATAACAAAGTTTATTTCATTAAATTACCACATGAACGATAATTGATAGTATATAACGATTAGAACGATAGTGAGTTAAATAAAATTGTAAAGTATTCATTGAAAATAAAACCGTAAGTTAAAGGTTTTCAATATTGGGCTAAACTGATTTTAGTTTGTTACAATTCGATAAAATCAGTGTTAGTGTATTGCAAGATTTCGAAGACAATAAAAAATTAAATTATTGGTCATGGACAATACAATATTTCATAAAGTCAAAATTTCAATTGAAAAGTTTTGCGTTATTGACTGTAAGGGCAACCCTGTTGAGGGGTTATCCTGTTTATGCTTCTTTCTTATTTTTAATATCAATTCTATTTTTTTAATTATGTACTAAAAGGCATAGTAAGAGCAAAATAAATTTTGTAAATATCAGTAACTAAATAACATGATTTTAAAAAATGTTACGAATGCGCTATAAAATGCTTTGAGTTGCATACTGAAAAAAAATAATGGCAAATGATGCCAATAGGATGATTGTTTTGTAACAACGGGGATAGAGAAGATCAAAATAGGAAGAAAGATAAAGTGCGTAAAAAATGGGAAAACGGGGGTGTAGAGTTGCGGCCATTCAGAAGGAATCACATAGAAAATGAAGCATCCTATCGGTGTGTGAAATTTCTTAGAATTAATCCAAGTCATTGTAAAATCTCTTACCCAAGGAAGCAATTTACACTTAACTAGTGTCAACTAGAAATTAACTCCCTAAAAATCAGATAATCATATAAACTTTTCAAGGAATTGTGTAACGATTAAAGTGTGCCCATCAGTGAGTTTTGCTGCTTACTAAAAAGTATATTATGACACAGTTTATTAACATTGTAACTCCGCTAAGCCCAGCAATAGTTACTCTTATTAAAACAGTTATTGCACAGGGTCATACCGACATTGATCCTATTAAAATTACCCTTACGGCCTCGCAAGCAAAGGGGCTGTATAAAGTTGGGGCTGTGAGGACATCGGAAATTAGTGCGATAGTAGCTAAATTGATGATGGCTCACCAAGAAACAATCCCTGCGTCTTTTACTATGGAAAAATTTAATACCCTTACGCAAGAGGGTACAGATTGTGATTCGCTAGAAGCTATGTTTTTGGCATTGGCCGCTATTGCTGGCGCACACGGAAATGTGGTGCAGAACAACAGAATGTTCTGGGCGTTGCAGTGCTTAGACAATGCTAGAATGCTAGGCAAAACAAATGCTGAAATTGCAGAAATAGTGGCAGAAATTACCACTGAGTTCTTTACTAAAACAGCTACTGCTAAGATAGTTGCTTCGGTTTACACCATTGCTCCCACGGCTACTATTACCATTACAGGCGTTACTACCAACAAGTATTTCACTAACCATGGTACTACCATCATTAGTTTTTTAAAAGTTGGTGCTTCTGCAACTGAATTAATTACTGTTTACCCTGGATCTGGCGCCTTGATACCTTTAACTTGGAGAAAGATTGTAGTGACTAATATTAGTGCCTTGGCAGAAGGAGCCTTTAGTTTGTTTGTGGGATAGTTATTCAATAGATAATTATTAACTGATAATGGAAAGGGTTGGTTCTTTATTGAACTGACCCTTTTTTATGTTTATTGACAACTAACAAGTGTAATAACTTCTGTAAAATGGATAGGTGTGCTTATTTTTTTGTTGGTGGCTACCACAAAAAAAGTGAAGCGGTATCACCGAATCGCTGAACCGACTTCACGAAAACCGTCCAACGTGCCTACTCTGACCATGCTGGGCACCATCAACTACCATGACCCGTACCATCAAATTTCTCGTGTGTACCACTTTTTTGGTAATCTTACCATGAACTACCATGCTGCCTACCATGAAATACCAAGCTGGCGATTACAAAAAAACACATCCTAACACCAAACACCATGCTGCCTACCATACAGTTTGGTGATGTTACCACAAAAAAAGTGAAGCGCACCATCAATGTTCATGGTGGTCATCATCAACTACCGTGGTATCTACCATGAAAGTTCTTGTTGCCATCACCAAAAAAATGAACCGCACCATCAACTACCATGGTGACTGCCATTAAATTCCTTGATCGTTACCATTATCTTCCATGATGGAGACAACAACCTCAGATGGTCTGAATCATCAAGAACGATGGTGGGCAGTATTAAGTATCAGAATGAGGATTACCAACTACCTTAGTAAAGATTACTAAGAATGACAGTGCAGACCAACTAAGGGGAATAACAGCATCATTAACCTAGATTCACCAAGTGGCCAATTTTTACAATTGTTATCTAATGGCTTACTGAAGTAACATTATTGCTCAACGCAATTTGTTGCATCAAGACTGGTGCTTTGTTTTAAACTAGACCTAAAGTTTGGAAATTGCATTGATTGAAAAGGTGTACCCAACGGTTAGCTTATAGGGTTTAAGAGAAAGCTAATTTAATAGACTAACTTATGAGAATGGAGACTTAGTAACTAACTGCTTTTTTCTGCTTCTAGATATAGGCAATTTAATTCCGCCAATCAATATCGTATCATTAATTACCTTATCTATATATTGACGATTGACTATATGTGACCTACTTATCTGTGAAAATTGGTTGCGAGGCAATTTAGATAGTAGCTCGAAAAATGCCCCTCTAATTCTTTCTTTTCTACCATCAGCTAAATAAATATTTATATAAACATGACTATTCTCTAAATAACAAATTTGCTCATAATTTAATTTCAAATATCTTTTGCCCTCATTCAGCTGTATATAATTTGATTCTATTTCTTTAGTGTCTGAAAATTGTTGAATATTGCTCATGGCAATTTCTATACTAGAATACAATCCATTTTGCGTAAAAGGCTTTACTAAGAATGCAATGGGTTTCACAAGCTTTGCTTTTGCGATAGTAGCTTTATCCGAATTGGCAGTTAGAAATAGAAAAGGCAGTTTATATTTTTGCTTGAGTAAACCAGCAAGATCAATCCCATCTTTTTCACTACCCAAATTTATATCTACCAACAATAAATCAGGTCTGTTGCATTCAATTGCTGCAATTGCTTCTTCGTAAGATAGGGCTATAAATGCTACCTCATACTGAAGCCTTGCTAAATACAAAGCAATCGTTTCTGCAATAATAACCTCGTCTTCTACAATACCTATTTTATAACTATCCATTTGGATTTCTTTTTGTGTGGCTGTTTACTTTTAAATTCGATAGATATTTCAGTTCCCTCATTATAGTTGTAAGTCGCACTTCCTTTCAACTGACTTGAAAGACCCTTAATAAGTTTTAATCCTAAAGAATTGGCTTTTGTAAAATCTATACCACCACTAATGCCCGAACCATTATCCTTGTATAACAAACAAAACTCACCACTTTTCACTTCGATTAGCGTAATTGACACTAAGTTGTTCTTGTTATTCTTGGGTAGATACTTATAAGCATTGGTCACTAACTCATTCACTATTAACCCCAACGGAACTGCCGTATCTACATTCAATAATAGTTTCTCCTCTCCAATAGCAAATCTGATAAACTGATCTCCAATGGCGAATATTTCAGCTACTTTACCCACTAAATCCTTAACAAATTCATGAAAATCAATTGCACCAATAGTCTCATGACGATATAAGTTTTCATGTATCAAGGCAATGCTGTTCACCCTACTTTCACCTTCATGGAAAGCCTTCTTTAAAGTTGCGTCCTCTATCGAATTACTTTGCAACTGCAATAACCCAGAAATAACTTGTAAATTGTTCTTTACCCTGTGATGTATTTCGGCTAACAATAAGTCTTTATCACCCATTGCTTTTTGTAACTCTTCAGTTCTTTTTATAACTGCATCCTCTAAGGCTAATTTGTCGGCTTTAAGTTTTCGGGTTCTGTAGTATGAATACAACAGCACAAGAATTAATGCAATGAGAATGCTAAAAACTATAAACCACCAATGAAGATAAAATGGCTTAAGAACCATTAATGGAATTATAATCTCATTTTTATTCCACTGCCCATTACCTAACTGTGCCTTAATTCTAAGCGTATACTCCCCAGCGGGCAGCCCACTTACACGAAGTGAACCATCTTCCAAAAAGTTCCAATCTTTATCAAACCCTTCAATTTTATAGGCATAATGATGTATTCTTTGTTGGTAATCTAGCAAGGAAAACTCAACCGATAAGAACTTCTCACCATCATCCAATATCATTTTCTTGTCTTGGTTAAATTCTAATAGGCAATCCATTAAACGGTTATTATTTGTAGAAAACTTTGCGAGGTTTATTAACCTAAAAGGAATATTCAAAGAGTCAATTTCATTATTTAAGTCCTTGGGCAAGAATGCATTTACTCCGTTCATACTACCAAAATAGAGTCCGCCACTCATTGATTTGTAGGAGGAGATTCTATTAAACTCATTAGCCGTCAACCCGTCCTTAGTGGTGTAAACAATACTAGAACTACTTTTTGGATCAAATCGCAACAAACCGTTGTAGGTACCAATCCATAAATTACCTTGGTCATCTTGTTCTATCCTGTATAAAACTAAAGATGGCAGACCATCAATCATTGTATAGCACTTAATACTATTTTTCTCATCTATATTGGCATTCCACTTCCATTTAAACAATCCCTCTCCCCCACTTGCTATCCATAAGATTCCATTTTTGTCTTCAATTAAATCATAGATTATATCAATAGGAAGCTTGTGGTTTAAATCAGTTGCCTCTTTACCATAATAATCTACTATCTCTAATTGATTATCTAAGCAATAGATTCCATTTTCCGCCACTGCAATTAAACCCTTGGTAGATGAGGCAACTATTTTATATACATTTTTTGCTGCTGGTATATTTGATGATGCATAACGCAGTGATATCCTTTTGCCCGAAAGCAAATCATAACGACTAATACCATTGGCACATCCTGCCAATAGTGTAGACTCAGAGAATCTGTATAACGACCAAATTTCAGCATAGCCTGTGGTATCAATTGGCAAAAAAGTTCCACTCACGGGAAGATACTTCATCAAACGATAGGCACCAATATAAATACCTTCTTTTTGATGCAACATAGCATAATTTATTCCTCCAATTCCTTTTTTTAATTCATCTGTTTGATGTTGGTGTACCAGCATGTCAAGGTAAACATTGGCACACAAAGTAGTATCCCCATTAACACCTTCTTCTACATACAGCCCCCTCGTTTGATTTCCAGTAGAGGATAACTTCTTGGTAGAATGCTCAAAATAGTGGGTGAAATGATTCTTCCTAACCGTAACTTCCAAAACCCCTACTGAGGTACAAATCCATCGGTTGCCTAGCCTATCTACATAATTTTCCGAGATACCAAACTCAAAAAAGTCCTTCAATTCATCAAGCGTAAACAACGGTTGCAAGCACTGTTTACGCTGAAGGTATATCCCTTTCAGCTCATTATAAAACAAGCAAGATGCATCATTAACGCTTACTATATCAACACAATCTGAGAAGCTTATTCTATCATCCCCATTCAACTTTGTTTGCTTATCTCCAATCGCTTGATGGTTATTTACATTTTCTTCTAAAAACCTATTGTAGTAGGCGTAGTCAGGCATTTGCATTCTAAGCCTGTCATCATTAAATGGCTTGGGCTTTGAGATAAGCAGGGCAGTATCTTTGGTCACTAAATACCCACTATAATCTTTAAGTACAATAGCCGCTTTATTACTTCTAAAAACACTTTTACTTGCATATACAGAGTACATATTATTTTCAAATGCCTGGTTCTGGTTCTTATCCTTAAAGGTATATTGTTTATCAAAGCCTTTAGATGAATGATACTTCCACCAAGTAAAGATATCGTAGGTTAAAAAATTCAAACACTTCGTCTCATCATTTGATACCCAATAGATTTTGTTTACATCAAATGGTAAATGATTATACACTTTTTCAAATGACTTCAGCTCATTCGTTTTTAGATCTAACACTTGGATTCTACTATCGATTCTTGCTTTTACACCCTCTATATTCCCGTAGATTATAATTAAATTATCTTGATCATCAATAGCTAATTGTATAATCGAATTATTACTCAATCCTGTGTTGGCGGTGTTGTATACTTTAAAGCTTTTTCCATCATATCGGTTAAGTCCATTGCTAGTGCCAAACCACATAAACCCTTCCTTATCCTGCACTGCACAGCGTACTTCTCTTGCTGCCATTCCATCCTCTACAGAAAGCAATCGTTTGGTTATTATTATATTATTATTTCCTTGGGCTACTGCCAAGCAACAAATAAAGAAGCCAAATATGACAAATAAGTATTTCTTCAATCTAATTAATTACTTTTCATTGGTTGTAAATAAATAGGATTAAAAGTCATCAAGTTGGCACCGTAAATTTTAACTACCTACCCTACCAAATACTTAATCGATCAATGAACCTATTTCTAGAAATCAATTAAATAAATGCCAAAAAAGAATCTATTTATCACAAAACAATGTCGAATGAAAATAATAGACAGTTTTCATCATTTCATCATTTGACTGATAGAGAAAAAAAGTTGACGAATACCATACAGCTCGAGTGCTTATTTAATTACATCGTGTACTCATTTCACTTATTGCTTTGCTAACTTGTTCGAGTCCAATTCCCTTCACAAGGGTAAAATTTTCATTCAAACTATCTAATAAATAGGAGAATTTCTTTCTACCCCACTATCCACTAATAAGTCCTCCTGAAAAATATTTTACCTCCATTGCAATGAAACAGAATAAAACACAGTCTATATTTATGCAGATATGGCAAAGGCGGTGAATGAATTGATAATTGATTGTCTGGAGGGCAAAAGAATGGCTCAGAAAGAGCTATATCAATTGTATGCCCCTAAGATGTTGGGAATCTGTTACCGCTATACTAAAACTTTGGAAGACGCTGAAGATGTATTGCAAGAGGGCTTTGTAAAAACATTCAACAACATAAAACAGTATAAGGGCAATGGAGATTTTGGGGCATGGATAAGAACAATAATGGTAAACACGGCAATTGATTACTTAAACAAACATAAAAAATACAAGAAGGAACTTCAATTGGCAGAAACCGCTTTGTATGTGGCAAGTAATGAAACGCCTGAGATTTATTTGGATACAAAGGACTTGGTTGATTTGATAAGAAAACTACCAATCATTTATCAACTGGTCTTTAACCTGATAGCAGTGGAAGGCTATAGCCAGCCAGATGTAGCTGAATTGATGAACACAAATATCAACACCATCCGCAGCAGATATAGTAGGGCAAGAACTATACTGATAGAAGAGATAAAAAAACAAGAAGAAGTACAACTGAATTATTATGCAAAATAAATTTGAAGACGAGATACAGAAACAGTTGGATGATTTTACACTTACCCCAAGCAACAAAATATGGGGTAAAATAGAGGCTAATCTGGATTCGAATGAGCATAGGAAGTTTCCTATCTGGTGGTTTTCTGTAGCGGGGACAATCATATTGGGTGCAGGCTTTTGGTACTACAACACTTTATCTAACACTAAAAATGCAGATAATACAGTAAAAATTACCAATAAAGCAATGCGCATTAATCAAAATAACAAACCTACTAATACTATCATAATTGCTACAGAGGAACATACAACTTACAAATTGATTAAAAATGTGGGCGCTACCTTAATTGCGAAACCTACCTCAAACAATAAAAGAGTTTTTTCTCAACCAAATAAAACAGCAAGCACTAATAACTCTCCTAACACTAGCAACAAACTTAACGCAGCTACTAAAATAAATAGCCCTATCGATGACTTCAAAATAAAATCTATTAAAGAAGACTATACTGCCAATAGCAATCCGTCTCTCCTAAATCCTTCCAAGCAAAACGCTATTGTTGCTAAAATACAATCAGTCAATAAATATGAAGATTTGCCTAAGGATTCTATCCAAACAAATGAATCGTCTACTTCGGTAGCAAGCAAGGACAGTATATTCAAAAAAGAAGCAGTAGTTATAAACATTAAACATAAAGAAGACTCTATTACTGCCTATAACAAAAAGGGAAAATTCATGATTACCATTGGGAGCGGATTAATAAACATACTAAGCAAATCACCTGTTTATTCTGATGCACTAAGTAGTGCAGCAGACCCCAACAATAACCCTGCAATGTCAACTAATGAGCGTACAACAAGTAGTCCAACAAAGGGCTTTTCTATTAAAGCAGGTCTTGTTTATCAGCAACCTCTTGCACTAAAATGGCAATTGTTAGTAGGATTAAATTATCTGTACATACAAAATACACAGTCCGTAGGATTACGAAAAGACTCAATCAATCTATCGGATGATGGTCACTATTTCGAAGCGGGTTACCAATCCAACCTTATTAATTATGCCCATATAGTTCAAGCCCCACTTCAGCTGAAATACTTGTTAAACAGCCATTCCAAGCATCCCTTTTATCTATTATTTGGCGGAAATGTTGGCTATCAGCTCAATAGCAAATGGCTTGTTGGGGCAAATAGTAATACCATATTATATTACAAGAAAACACTTGCTACCAACTTTGTAGCTAGTACGATGCTTGGCTTTGGCATTGCAATTAACGATTTAAGCATTGATATAACAGGCCATCAATCAATAACGCCATTACAAAACAGTAACTATAGCAAGAAGTATCTGCAACAATTATCTCTCGATGTAAATATTCCATTAAACTTCTTTTCATTTAATAAACAAAAAAAATAAACTGTATGAAAAATTTCAAATCAAGCACAAGCGTTTTGGCAATAACCGTCTTAGTTATTACAACACTATTTGGCTGCCTAAAAGACAAGGCCACCAGTACTTTTAAAGTTTACAAACCAGTAACTGAAAAGCTTAGTGTAATAGAAAAAAGGGTACATAATACCACCCCTCAAAGCATCGCTAAGATTAGCAAGCTAAGTGTATTAAACAACCGCATTTTTATAGTTGCACCCAATAAGGGCATCCACATCATCAATAATACCGATGCATCCGCTCCTGTAAATGAGTCGTTTATTGTTTTGCCAGGATGTAATGACATCGCCATTTCGGGCAATATCCTCTATGCCGATTGTTTCAGCGACTTGTTGGCAATTGATATCAGCGACCCCTCCAATGCAAAAGTTGTAAAAACTATTGCCAATCACTTTCCAGATAAACGATACGCTTATGGCTACTGGGTAGATAGTACGGAGGCAATTGTGGATTGGGCAATTAAGGATACTGTGGTTAGCCAAAGTGTTGAGAACAGTGGCAACTATGTTTATGGCAATGGAGGCATTTACTATTTGTCCGACATTGGTATGACCGCAAGTGCAAATGCTGGTTCGGGCGTTTCTACCAATGGTTCTATGGCTCGATTTGCTATTCAGAATAACTATTTATACACTGTAAGTTCCAGTACATTAAGTTGTGTAAACATTTCTAGTCCGCGATACCCCATAGTAGCTTCTAAACTTGGCATTGGGTGGAACATAGAAACCATCTATCCATTTAAAGAAAAACTATTCATTGGCTCACAAACGGGTATGAGCATTTATGATGTTAGTAATCCTACCTCCCCAACGTTTTTGACGATGTTTAGCCATGCAAAAGTGTGCGATCCTGTTATTGCCGATAGTAATTATGCCTACGTTACCCTTCATACCGAAGAAAATACTACTAGCTCTCCATTTATTTCATTGATGTGCTCGGGTGGCACAACCAACGAACTTGATGTGCTAGATGTTAGTAATATAAAACAAGTAAAAGCAGTGAACCAATATATTCTTACTCAACCTCATGGCCTAGGAAAGGAAGGAAATACCTTGATAGTTTGTGATGGAAATGATGGTTTAAAAGTGTATGATGCAACTTCTCCGGCTAATTTGGTTTTAAAAGAAAAGATTGCACTCGCAAAGACTTACGATGTGATATGTTTAAATGGAATAGCCATTGTTTCTACTGCAACTGCGCTTTATCAGTACAACTATTCAGATATAAACAATGTAAAGTTGCTTAGTAAACTATCATTTTAATGATTGAATATGAAATACAAAACATTCCTTTTGCATGGTATAATCACCTTTGTATGCTGTCTATTTTTAACGCAGCATATAAAGGCGCAAGGAAACAAAAAGTCGATACATTTTACAAGTATCAACTCGGTGGGATTGCTTAATGGACAAATTTCGTCTACGTTTGCCATGCAAACCATTAATGGAATTAGTTATAAGAAAACAAGTATCGGATTAGGTGTGGGGATAGACAATTATGGCTACCGCACTATTCCTGTATTTGTAGACTTACGAAAATCCTTTGGCAATAACGAAATAAAGCCTCTCGTTTTTGCAGATTTTGGGATAGGTTATCCCATAAAAACAGACAATTCTCCCGAACAATGGTCAAGTGAGTTTAGCAATACCATCACTAAAAACAGTTTTTGTGGAGAATGGGGCGTAGGAATTGAAAAAGCAATAGGTAGCAGCTCCTTTTTTGTCACGGCAAGCTACAGTTATAAAAAGTATGCATATACGCATAATATATATTGGGCTTATGGCCCGAGTGGAACCAACCAAGCCCGCCAAGATTACCACTATAACAGAATTGCCCTAAGAATGGGGTATAGGTTTTAATACCATAAAGTGTGTGAAAGCACATTACACTTGCTGCAACAGCATTCTCTATGTTTCCTTTTATTTTAAATTAAGAATGTAAAATAATAGCAACTGTTTATTACTAAGTCACAAATCTTTGCAACAAAATTTATCTTTTTTGATAATGAATCAATAAAACACCAATCATACAAGATAAAGCACTAATCATACAACGTATTTCACTAATCATACAACATAAAACACTAATCATACAACGTATTTGACCAATCATACAAGATAAAAGACCAATCATACAAGATAAAGCACTAATCATACAACGTATTTGACCAATCATACGAGATAAAACAATAATCATACAAGATTAAGCTCACATCGTATAGCATAGTTGAAAATTTGGTGATATTGTCGAAAGTATAAAGTAGTTTGTGTAAACAGGGTATTTAGATATTGCATCTGGTTTCAAAAATAATAGCTACACTCCTTTTCCAAATCAACAGATTTAAAAAAACTATTGTAGGTTTACAAACCATTTCAATTATTAATGCTTTTATGAAGTCTATTATAGTATTCTGTTTGTTGCTTCCACTTTTCCTTTTTGCACAGTCACCAGAAGGTATCTATATGCCTACCATACATACTGTCAAACTATTTAAAGCCAACCAGCAACTAAGTATTCCGTTAATATCGCTTAATTCAGGTGAACAGTTAGAACTACACTTTGACGACCTTGATGCCAACATTAAAAACTATTACTACACTTTTGTACTGTGTGATGCTGACTGGCAACAGGCCAACCTGAGCGGATTTGATTACATAAAAGGCTTTCAACAACAAAGGCTTAGCGACTACCAAGTTTCTTCAATTGCGTTGGTAAAGTATATTCATTACCAGGCACTCTTGCCCAATCAGCAATGTATGCCAACCAAAAGTGGCAACTATTTACTGAAAGTATTTATAGATGGAGATACCACTAAACTTGCCTTTACTAAGCGATTTTTTATTGTGAATAACAAAGCTGTTATTACCGGAAAAATCATGCAGCCTTATGATAACTCGATGGCATTGACACACCACAAACTTCAGTTTACGGTAGATGTAGGGCAAATGAACATCCCTAATCCAGTACAACAAATAAAAGTAGTGGCAGTACAAAATTACAAATGGGATGAGGGAAGATATAACCTTCAACCCGCATTTATAAGGGGCAATTCTATTGAATACGACGGTGAAAGAGATTGCATCTTTGAAGCCTCAAAAGAATATAGGTTTCTCGATTTAACAAGTTTTAGGTTTTATAGTTTCTGGGTAGATAGAATCAATAAAGAAGTTTTGCCCAATTTTGTCTATTTAAAAGCGGATGGTAACAGACTCAAACAGCAATATGCCTTTTATGTAAACTATTATGGATGGACAAACATAGGTTCATCAGAAGTACCTTATGGATGGTGGCAAACAGATTATGCCAACGTACTTTTTAGTTATTATCCTACTGAAGGAAAACCCCTTGCCGGAAAAGATGTTTACCTTACAGGAGAATTAACCCAAAACCATTTTGATGACAGTAGCAAGATGAAATTTAATGCCAACAGAGGTGTTTATGAGAAAACACTCTTACTAAAACAAGGTATCTACAGCTATAATTACACCACGAAGGATAGAAAATTCCCTGAGGCCTCATCGAGTTTTGCTTTTACAGAAGGCAATTATTGGGAAACTGATAATGACTACACTGTATTAGTTTATTATCATTCATATAGCAGTAGAAGTGATGAACTTGTGGGCTTTGCCAATTTAAATTCCAAGACTGCTTATAGTGGCTATTAATCAATTGAAAAAAAAACTAAGGCCATAGTTAAGATAAAACTACTGTTTAACAATAAGCTTCGGGAAAGATTAAACTGGATTAAAGGAGTTTATAACTAGTTTTTTCTAATTTAAGGAACTAAAATCAGACTTAATTTCTACCTTATTCATTATAAACCATGCCTTTTAACTAATATTTTCAATAAAAAAGTAGAAAATTATAACTTTAATTACAACAATTCAATATCAATCCCTACATTTGCAGCCGGCAGGTCTCATACGACCAGCTCCTGCTAAACCTCCCCAGGGTAGGAATACAGCAAGGATAGGCGGTTGTAGCGGTGCGATGTGAGTAGCCTGCCGATTTTTTTCTCTTCGCTACAGAGAAATCAACTCCAAGAGTTCCGAGTTCTATTTTCATACTCACTAAATTTAAATCATGAAATTTTTTATTGACACAGCAAATTTGGCACAAATTAAAGAGGCCAATGACTTAGGCATTTTGGATGGTGTTACAACGAATCCTTCGTTGATGGCAAAAGAAGGCATCAAAGGAAAAGAAGCTATCTTAAACCACTATAAAACCATCTGCGAGCTTGTAGATGGCGACATCAGTGCAGAAGTACTATCCGTAACTTTTGAAGAAATGGTTGCTGAAGGAAAAGAATTAGCGGCAATACACCCAAACATTGTGGTTAAAATACCAATGACAAAAGATGGTATCAAAGCAATTAAATGGTTTACAGACAATGGCATTAAAACCAACTGTACACTTGTTTTCAGTGCAGGCCAAGCAATATTAGCTGCTAAAGCTGGTGCTACTTACCTTTCCCCATTTATCGGAAGACTTGATGATACTTTGTGGGATGGTGTTGATTTGATTGCTCAAATAGCAAATATTTATACTATACAAGGATTTCAAACTGAAATATTAGCCGCTTCTATCCGTACACCATTACATATTGTAAAATGTGCAGAAGCAGGTGCCGATGTTTGTACTTGCCCATTAGATTCTATTTTAGGCTTGTTGAAACATCCATTAACTGATATCGGTCTTGCTAAATTTATAGAAGACGCTAAGAAGATGTAGTTTCATTCTTAGTAGATATAAAAAAGTCCCATGAGTATAAAACTCATGGGACTTTTTTTATTTGAGAAATACTTTTTATAAATTATCGTATAGATAGAACGGATCAATTAGACTATTTGCTGGCAACTCGAACACAGGATTAATAATACCATTCTTTAATCCATACACCCATCCATGTAAATCAGGACGATTATCATGCTTCCAAGCCGATTGAACAATGGAGGTTTTTGCAAGGTTCATTACCTGTTCCTTTACATTTAGTTCAATCATTTTATCCAATCTTTGTTCTTCTGTTGGCAAAGAATCTACCTCATCCTTGTGTAACCTATAAACATCCTTGATGTTTCTTAACCATTTATTAATGATGCCAAAAGAATGCTGGGTCATTGCCGCATTTACACCTCCACATCCATAGTGTCCACATACTATTATATGCTTAACCTTTAATACCTCAACGGCATATTGTAAAACACTCAACAGATTCAAATCTGTATGCACTACCATATTGGCAATATTTCTATGTACAAATATTTCGCCTGGCTGAGTAGCGGTAATCCTATCCGCAGGCACACGACTATCACTGCAACCAATCCACAAAAACTCTGGTGTCTGAATACCAGCTAGTCTCGAAAAGAATTCTGGGTCTTTAACAACCTGCCTATTTGCCCACTCTTTGTTGTCTACTAATAGCTTTTCATATACTTTCATTGGAACGAGTATTGATGTTAAACAAAATATTTTAAAGAATCTCAAATCTGTTTACCTCTTTTAGGAGTATATATTGATAAAAGTTGGCAAATCTATTATGCAACGATAGTTTTTATTGTCTAAATGAAGAAAAACTAAAATAAAATGTGGTAGAACAAACTTTTTCTGTTTAACTTCGTTTTTATAATTGTTAAACAAAATATTATGTCTACAGAAGAATTTGATTACATGCTTATCAATAATACTGAGTTCTTAAAGCCTTTTGCGATTACCTTAACAAGGGATCATGAGCAAGCCAAAGACTTATTTCAAGAAACATTGCTTCGAGCATTAGCCAATAAAGAAAAATACAATGATGGTACCAATGTAAAAGCATGGTTGTACACCATTATGCGCAACATATTCATCAACAATTATCGTAGAAAGGCTAAGCAAAATACCATTTTTGATAGCACGCCAAACGATTATTTGTTAGACTACAATCAAGGTGCTGTATCTAATGCTGCGCTTGCAAGCATCAACATGAAAGAAGTGCATGCAGCGATTCATGATTTACCAATCATCTTCAAAAATCCCTTCTTACTTTATTTTGATGGTTATAAATACCATGAGATTGCAGATATGTTAGGAGAGCCCCTAGGTACTATAAAAAGTCGTATTCACTTTGCTAGAAAGCTCTTGAAAGCGCAAATAGAAAGACATTAAGTAGGTGTTAATGTACCATTTTGGTTTATAACTTATGTACAGGTTACGAGTTACAGGTGCGTTGTATCTGTGATTTGTAACCTGTAATCATTTAAATACATTATTAAAATGACAAATAATAAAAAGGTAGTTGTAATTGGGGCTGGATTCTCTGGACTTTCAGTTGCAAGCTTTTTGGCGAAAGCTGGTTATTCAGTTACTGTACTAGAAAAGCATTCCATTCCGGGAGGCCGAGCAAGAAAGTTTTCGGCTGAAGGATTTACCTTCGATATGGGACCCAGTTGGTATTGGATGCCAGATGTATTTGAAAGATATTTTAACCAATTTGGCAAGAAGATTTCCGACTATTATACTCTTCAACGTCTTGATCCTTCTTATAGAATTATATGGCAAGATGCCCCAATGGATATTCCTGCTGACTACAATGCCTTTAAACAACTTTTTAATGAATTAGAGCCTGGAAGTGCCGAAAAACTAGAACAATTTATTGCCGAAGCTGCCTTTAAATATAAAGTAGGCATCAATAAGCTAGTACATAAACCAGGAAGATCGCTTACAGAGTTTCTAGATTTAGATCTTATAAGTGGTCTATTTAAACTAGATGTATTTAATTCAATACAAAGCCATGTACGCTCATTATTTAAAAATGAAAAAATACGTCAACTTTTAGAGTTTCCAGTATTGTTTCTGGGAGCTTTGGCAGAAAATACTCCTGCACTTTATAGTTTAATGAACTATGCAGATATAGTTGGTGGCACTTGGTATCCCAAAAAAGGCATGTACGAAATTGTAGATGCCATGTACAAAGTAGCTATTGAACTAGGCGTACAATTTCGGTTTAATGAAGATGTTACTGAAATAGTTATCAAAGATGGAATGGCAGTTGGGGTTAAAAGCACTTCTCCAAAATCTTTACTTTCCACTTTCGACTCTCAACTTTCGACTCCTACCCATCTCGAAGCAGACATTGTAGTAGGTAGCGCGGATTATCATTTCATTGAAACTAAATTATTACCGAAGCCTTTTAGAAGTTATTCTGACAAATATTGGGACACACGGGTTATGGCGCCAAGCTGTTTGCTCTATTATGTAGGTCTCAACAAAAAGCTAGACAATATTACCCACCATACTCTTTTCTTCGATACTTCTTTCGCGGTTCATGGTGACGAAATATATACTTCGAAACAATGGCCTTCAAACCCGTTGTTTTATGTAAGCGCGCCCTCTGTTACAGACAAAACTGTGGCACCAGATAATTGTGAGAATCTTTTCCTACTAATCCCAATTGCCACGGGCCTTACTGGTGATGATGAAACGCTAAGAGAAAAATATTTTGAGTTGATTATCGAAAGAATGGAGACTCATCTAAAACAATCTATCAAAGAGAGTGTTATTCACAAACGCTCGTATGCTTTGAGTAATTTTATAGGCGATTACAATGCTTTTAAAGGCAATGCTTACGGACTAGCAAATACGCTTTTACAAACGGCCATACTAAAGCCATCTTGCAAAAGTAAAAAGGTGAAAAACCTGTTCTATACTGGACAATTAACAGTGCCAGGACCAGGGGTTCCACCAAGCTTGATTAGTGGAGAAGTAGTAGCTAAGGAAATTATGAAGACATTTAAGTAATGGAATATTGAGAGGATTGGAAAATAGTTTACAAAATAGAGTAAAGCATAATTTAATATAACTGTATTTCAAGGTAGGTTTTGATAATAGCTTTTAAATACTCACATACACAAATAAATATTTAGAAACAGGTATGACAAACATGCAACTATTCCACGGTGTAAGTATGGATTGCAGTAAAAATGTTACTGAAAAATACAGTACCAGTTTTTCTTCCTCTATTAATATGCTTGGAAAATCATTGCGCCAGCCTATTTTTAATATCTATGGGTTTGTGCGGTTTGCCGATGAAATTGTAGATACTTTCCATGCCCATAACAAGCAGGAACTGTTAGATGAATTTAAAAATGATACTTACAAAGCCATTGAGAGAGGGATTAGCCTAAATCCCATACTTAACTGTTTTCAACAAACAGTAAATCAATTTAATATTGACAGATCGCTAATTGATGCATTTTTATATAGTATGGAACTCGATTTAGGCAATAAAAAATACGATAGAAATGGTTATGACGAGTACATTTATGGCAGTGCCGAAGTAGTTGGGTTAATGTGCCTTTATGTGTTTTGCAATGGAAATAAAGAACAATATGAACTATTGAAACCTGGTGCAAGAAGTTTGGGTGCCGCTTTTCAGAAGGTGAATTTCTTGCGTGATTTAAAGACAGACTATGAAAGTTTAGACAGGGTTTACTTTCCAGGATGTGATTTCGCCAACTTTACTAAACAAGATAAAACAACAATTGAAGCCGACATTCAAGAGGACTTTGACAAAGCCTACACAGCAATTTTACAACTGCCTTTGCAAGCACGATTTGGCGTTTATGTAGCTTACAAATACTATGTATCATTATTCAACAAGATAAAAAAGTTGCAACCACAAAAGATACTGCACGAGCGAGTACGCATTCCAGACTACATTAAAGCATTGATTGTTGCAAAGGCAAGCATAAGAAGTCAACTAAACCTTCTTTAATAGACTTCCCCCACAATTAACCTATTAAAAAAATGGGTTAACCATCCAGTTTTACTTAATTCTCGATTAAGTACCTTATGATAAAACACTTAATACTAATTTTAGCGCATGGATAGAGTGATTTTGGTTGATGAGTACGACATAGAAATCGACACTATGGAAAAGATGGAAGCACACATTCAAGGAAGGCTTCACAGGGCGTTTAGTGTGTTTATATTTAACCAAAAAGGCGAGATGCTACTGCAACAAAGGTCACTACGCAAGTACCACAGTGGTGGTTTGTGGACTAACGCCTGCTGTAGTCATCCAAGACCGAATGAAGAAACTATTGATGCAGCTCACAGAAGGTTGCAAGAAGAAATGGGCTTTGATACGCCTCTTGTAAAAGCATTCGATTTTAAATATAAAGCCAGCTTTACCAATGGTCTTACCGAACATGAGTTCGACCATGTGTTTGTTGGATTCTATGACGGCAAAATCACTTCTAACTTTGATGAAGTGGAGAGTTACACTTACCGCAGTATGGAAAAAATTGAGTCTTCTTTTATCCAATATGCAGACTTTTATACAGAGTGGTTTTTAATTGCTTTTCCTAAAGTAAAAGAGTGGCTAGATAAGAGTTGTTAGTTATTAGTGGTTAGTTATTAGTGGTTAGTTATTAGTGGCTGAATTGATTAACGAAAAGTATTCGAACTAATTGAATTTTGCCCATTTGATTGTTAGTTTATATCTCTACTTTAGGCATTGTGGGAAAAATCATTGAAAAGAGGGTATAGATTTTGGAAATCTACTAGCAAATGAATTCATCTATACCTAGAAAGTGACTTTCTAGGTTGCCGAGAGACCAATTGTACTCAGACGGCCACTTTCTGAGTCCCCGCAAACACGATTGTACCCAGAAAGTGACTTTCTAGGTTGCCGAGAACCCGATTGTACTCAGACGGCCACTTTCTGAGTCCCCGCAAACACGATTGTACCCAGAAAGTGGATTTCTGCTGCTTTAGTTGAGTTTTTCATTTACAAATCATCAAAAGCTGAATGAAACATTTCGCTTTTTTATTGTAAAATGCATTGCCTCTCTATTCATTCTTCTTCACGGTTCTTGCCTTTTGCAATGCACCCCTACCATATTTATTCTTTACATCATCAATGGCTTTGTATAGATCTTTCTTTTTTTGAGGATTATCAAACAGACTTCCTTGCAGTGCATGGCTAGTAAGCTCCGTTAATCTTACGCCCAATAGCCTGATGGGCATCCCTTTTTTGTATAACTCATTAAACAGTTTAATAGCAGCCGGAATAAGTTCATCATCACTAAAAGTATATTGAATAGTAGTTTGTTTGGAGGTAGTATCAAAATTTGGATACCGAATCTTTACGGCAATACAGCCACACAGCTTTTCATCCTGCCTCAATTCGAAGGCAATCTTTTCGGTCATTCTTACTAGTTCCTTCAATAAAAAAGTGTTATCGCTAGTGTTTTCATGAAAGGTATTTTCGGTAGATATAGACTTTGCTTCGTGATAATTATGTACTTCACTAACATTGATGCCTTGCGCTTTTTTGTACAATTCAAAGCCCCATTTACCTAGTTTCTTTTCTAATTCTAATGGGGTAAATTTTAAAATATCGCCAATTAGATGTAAACCCATTGCTTTTAAGCTCTTATTGGTTTGCTCACCTACACCCGAAAACTTGCTTACAGGCAATGGCGCCAAAAAAGCTTGTTCGTACCCAGGCTGAACAAAGAGGTAACCATTGGGCTTTGCCATATCGGTAGCAATCTTGGCAATCATTTTATTGGTGGCAAGCCCAAAAGAGATAGGCAATTGTGTCTTCTCTATTATTTCTTCTCTTAAAGCAATCGTCCATTTATAGGGATCAAAATATTTATCCATCCCTGTAAGATCAATAAAAAACTCATCAATACTCGCCTTCTCAAACAAGGGGGCTTTAGCGGCAATAATGTCGGTAACCCAACGAGAGTATCGGCTATACTCACCTCTCGTTCCTTGTACCAATACTGCATGTGGGCACAATTCCATCGCTTTTTTCATCGGCATGGCACTGTGTACACCATAAGCACGCGCCTCGTAACTACAGGTACTGACCACTCCCCTATCCTTGCTACCACCCACAATGATGGCTTTACCTTTTAGGCTAGGATTGTTTAGCACCTCCACACTTACAAAGAAGCTATCGAGGTCTAGATGAGCGATATATCGTTGTGGAGAAGACATCTTTTCAGTGAACAGTTAACAGTAAACAGTTTTAAATGAAGCAGAAGCAATAATGATTACTGTTTCACAGATTACTGTTCACAGCTAACTGCTAAGTCTCACTTTTACAGCGTTGGCATGGGCATCCAAACCTTCGGCTGTAGCCATTTCTATAACCGCTTTGCCAATAGATTCTAGCCCAGACTTAGAGAGGTGCTGAAACGTTATTTTCTTTACAAAACTATCTACACTTACCCCACTGTATGCTCTTGCAAAACCATTGGTTGGCAAGGTATGGTTAGTGCCACTAGCATAATCGCCCACACTTTCGGGAGAGTAGTTTCCTAAAAATATAGAGCCTGCATTAACAATCCTATCCCCTATTTCTGATGCATATTGGCAACTGATGATAAGGTGTTCGGCTGCATATTCGTTCACCATATTAATGGCTAATTCTATATTCTTCACAATAATTGCCTTGCTATTAGTTAAAGCTTTTAGTGCAATATCTTTTCTAGACAATAGTTCAACCTGCTTTTTTAGTTCTGCTACTACCCCTTCTATCACTTCTTCTTCGCAAGTAACCAATACTACTTGGCTATCTATGCCATGTTCTGCTTGGCTCAATAAGTCGGCGGCAACATAAGCAGCATTTGCAGAAACGTCTGCCAATACACAAACTTCGCTAGGCCCGGCAGGCATATCAATAGCAATTCCTTCTTGCTGAATGAGTTGTTTTGCACAGGTTACATATTGGTTTCCCGGTCCGAAAACCTTGTATGTTTTAGGGATGGTTTCTGTGCCGTAAGCCAATGCGGCAATAGCTTGTACGCCACCAACTTTATATACTTGTGTAATGCCAGCAACCGAGGCTGCATACAATATGGCAGGGTGTAGTTTACCTTCTTTATTGGGTGGGGAACACAACACAATCTCTTTGCAACCAGCTAATTTTGCAGGAATACCCAACATTAATATGGTTGAAAAAAGAGGGGCAGTACCGCCCGGAATGTATAAACCAACCTTCTCAATGCCTACCGATTTACGCCAGCATTGTACACCCGGCATGGTTTCTATAACCTCAACCTTAGCAACTTGTTTCTGGTGAAATGTTCTGATATTATTAGCCGCCAACTGTATGGCTTGCTTCAGTTCGGTTGATAACAAAGATGCAGCTTCCTCAATTTCATCTTTCGATGCTGCAATTTTTGCCATTGTAACCCCATCAAACTGAGCGGTGTATTTGGTAATAGCTGCATCTCCATTCTGCTTCACATCGTCCAAAATACCCTTTACTTTTTGTTGCAAAATAGTATTATCAAAAGCAGGACGCGTAATGCCCCACCCTTCAGCAGGCGGGGTAGACAAGCTACGTAAATCGATTGTTTCAAGCATAAATACATCAGTTAACAGTTAACAGTAAACAGTAAGCAGTTTTTTATTCTAACTGTTTACTGATTACTGTTCACTGATTTAAATAATCATCTTCTCAATAGGCACCACCAATATTCCTTGTGCACCTAGTTCCTTTAGTTGCTCTATTATATCCCAAAAATCACTTTCCTTAATAACGGTATGAACGCTACTCCAACCCTCTGTGGCAAGTGGCAGAACGGTAGGACTTTTCATGCCGGGTAGTAAAGCAATAATTTTATCAAGCTGATCATTTGGCGCATTCAGCAAAACGTATTTATTATGCTTAGCTTTCTTTACAGATTGAATCCTGAATATCAGTTTATCTAATACTTGTTGTTGCGCTGCATTCAAATTTTTATTCTTGATAAGTGTAGCCTCCGATTTTAAAATTACTTCAACTTCTTTCAATCCATTCATAAATAAGGTAGATCCACTGCTTACCAAATCGCAAATGGCTTCTGCCAACCCGATGCCTGGTGCAATTTCTACACTGCCACTAATCTCGTGAATGTCTGCATTAATACCATTCTTATCCAAGAATGCTTGCGTAATAACAGGATAAGAAGTAGCAATCTTTTTGCCTTGCAAATAATTGGCATCTACATATTCCTCATTTCTGCCAACGGCTATGCTTAGTCTACACTTTCCAAAGCCAAGTTTTTCAACTTCTATTACCTCTTTATTCTTCTCATACACCACATTCTCGCCTACAAAACCTATATCAGCCACGCCATCTTCCACGTATTGCGGAATATCATCATCCCTTAAAAAGAATACTTCCAATGGGAAATTATTAGCATCTGCTTTAAGTCTATTAACCCCATTGCTAATGTCAATTCCGCATTCTTTCAGCAATTTCATGCTGTCATCATTCAGTCTACCGCTCTTTTGAATTGCTAGTTTTAGCTTACCGCCATTGTCGTAATTGTTACTAGCCACCTCGTTTGTTGATTTCATAATTATGATTAAAAATAAAATAGGCTTACTATTTTGATGTAGTAAGCCTGATAAATATGTTGCACAATAGAAACACTCATTGCTTACCCGTTTGGTAACACATAATAATGATGATGCAGTATTGCTTTTTTGTTCATGTCGCAAAAATAGGGGGATTTTGACTAATAGTTAGGAGTAAAGCAACCGATTAAATGATTTGATAACATTAGAGGTTTATTAGCTCGACTGAAAATAGTCGCAATGCCGTCTGATTTATACTAATCTGATTTAGGTTTGCACACTAAATGGCTAAAATATTCGTTATTCTATAGATGACATTACAATTCAGCGAATCAGAGCTTTCGTTACTCAAGGAATTACAGCGCAATACTTCTGACAGGGATACCTATCAAAAGCTAACAA
>CANCVE010000055.1 GCA_947381435.1 Chitinophagaceae bacterium | reverse complement strand
AGTATTTGGGAAAAGATGTGCTGTCCGACAAAAGTGCTACTTTTATTCATGTTGTTTAAAATTCTGTGGTAAGAACAAATAAACAACAAAGGGAGCCTAATAGCTCCCTTAACTTTTTATAATCTTATATTTTTTGTCGGACAATAGTGCTTAAATACTTTCATTTGGCTCTTTCTCGGTTACTAGGAGTAGAAATAAAGTAAGACAGTCTTTAAGTCTAATGGTTTGTAAGTTATCTATAACGGTCAATTACCTATTGAAATTGACCGTTATTGTTTATATCAATTGCCGCGTATAGTGATTAGAAATCTCCTTTATTAGCAGTTCGTGATGCACTTCGCTTTACATCAACGAACAGCATTGCGAACATCATGACTAGCTGACGCGTAATTATTCCATTGTCAAACGGCTTAAGATGTAAATTTATTGCTCCCATGATTATTGCCCTTAATTGGTATTCGCCTCTTGCCGTTGTTAATCAGAACCAGCCATTGAAGAGTATTATATTTACAATAACAAGTTTCTTACAATTTGATTTTAAAAGGAACTTCTTTGTTTTTGGTAAAGAAGATGTATTATCACTAATAAAACAGTCATCAATTAAAATAAATTACACAACGCTTAAAAACACTCTTTGCATGGAATATTTTATCCTTTAAAAGTTATCTGAATCAAGATTAAATTGATTTCAAGATATTTAGGATTGGGCGTATAAATCATATATATCCGTTAATCCCACTAATCCTGATTCAGACAAACTTCCTCATACAATCAATCCCAATCAACCACCTTCTTAAAACACTCCCCATATAAAACAACTGCAATCATCCGCTACCTAATGCCCAATGCTATAAAAACACTTGCTTTATACCAATAAATAAACTGGCAGCGATATAAAGCAGTTGTCCGAATAGGGTAATGATTTTGGCTGTGGTATAAAGCAACCCAATTAATGGTATAAATAATTTCGGAGGAATATAAAGTAAGTAGTTTAGCCACCTCGTAACGCAACAAGGCGTATAAACCACGTGGTTAAGCTAGCTTGTTGCGTTCCTACTATATTTAACCACGTGGTTAAGATGTATTGTTACGTTACGAGGCATATTAACCACATGGTTAATGTGTATAGTTTTGTAACTAGGTGGTTAAACCACGTGGTTAAGGTGTATTGTTGCGTTCCGATGCCTATTAACCACGTGGTTAATGCGTATAGTTTCGTAACGAGGTGGCTTAACCAACTTAAAGAACTGTATACGCAATTGCAATTAGCCAAAATTCTTTTGTTATTTATCACCAACAAACTGCGACCTTTATGTAAATAGCTGTTTGCAAGCAGTATTAATTTGTTTTCATCATAAAATAAACTGCATCGTATGGCTACGCAATCATGGATACGCTCCGAAAACTTCATTGATACCGCTACCGAAGAGAGTTATATTATCGCTAAGGAAATTTATGATCAGTTTGAAGTTAATCTTCTATCCGGTATAGCAGACCCTGATTTATTAGAGTACTATACCTATTACAAGCCTATTAATGACAAGTATGGGGAAGCTTACCAAACCCTTGCTTCCTTAAATAGTAGTGGTCCAGGAAATACTTTGGATATAAAAATTAAAGTGGCACAATTGCGTGGTACCGAAATAAAGCGTTGGGATGTACAAATACAATCACTTTATGAAAGAGGCTCGGTAATGTACACATCGCTGTTGCCAAAATTTCGAAAACCTTTTCAGCAAGGGAGTATTGAGAAAAGAACGAAAGCGATTGAGAACTTGATAGCGGCAATGGGGGATGATGTTAGTTTGGCAAGTATTAAAACAGATGTGCAAACATTTTTTGATTTATGGCAAGACGCTATAAAAACACAGAACACACACTTTGCAAAAATTGATTTGGCGATAATTGACCTAGAGGCAGAAAGGATAAATGCTGCCGACGCCATGATGTACGTTTATGGAAAGCTTGTAAGCAAGTTTTACAAGAATTTGGTGATGGTGGAACTCTATTTCCCTGTCGATTTGTTGCAAAGGATGACGCAGGAAGCGTTTGTGGCCACACTAAAGAATAATAAGGTGCGTAGCCTGTTCAAGCGTAAACTGGATGTAATAAAAAATTCATTAGTTATTAAGGTGGTTGGTAAAAGTGCAGCGATAGGTTATTTTACCAATGGGCTTACAGATAAATTGTTAGAGGGAGATCTTTTTATGACGTTTCTGCCAGATACAGTGGGTAATTATGACATTGCTAAAATGGGCTATACAGACAAAAAACGGTATTTTTATATTATGAGAAAGGAAACAGGGAAGACGGTTGTGGACGTGAAAATTAAATAATGTATTAACAATTTATTCTTGATAAGTATTCTCCAAAATATCACCCTGAAGCCGCAGCTAGTTTTAAGTGCTCCCTTTCTAGATTACAGCAGCTGCCTTGCTAAAAGGCTAGGTAGCTGCTGTATTATTTCTCTTATATTATCTATTTTAAATCCTAATTAAGTGCTACAATAACTTCATTCCTTCTTCCCCAAATTTGATATGGGGGATTATATCCCAAAAAGCGAAAGTTACCATGGAAGGATAGACCTTTAGCTTTTAATGATTTTTCAAGTAAAATCTGGTGTTTATTAATACTTTCGGTAGAAGCAAAGCCTCCAAATTGTATAACAGCAACAAATTCTGGTACTGATTTTACAATTGATATACTTGAATCATTGGGTTTTGGTAGATTAATTGAATTATAAACCGATGGAAGTACAAATGCAACAGTAGAGTTGGTATTGCCAATATCCATGTGTACAGGCGATGTCATGGCGATTTGCTTCTTTTCACTATTTCCTCCAAAAATATACTTCGACAATTTCCCAAACCCATAGCTTCCCAAATCGCGGAAAGATTTTGAAGGGGAAGATACCATTGCCATCGTTGCAGATGGATAATACCTAATTTCAAAATCGTCTTCAACCTTAACCAGCTTGTAAACCTGAGTTTCTGTTTTACTGATGGACATATAAGTGTATATCTGAAATAGAATGAATAGAGCAAAAAGTGTGATTGCTATTATAACAATTACTTTCATTATTATTTTATCTTAAAGAGTGCTTAAAAGTATTTTAGCAACAGCCTCAGAAGAAGCCGGATTTTGTCCTGTTATTAATAACCCATCTTGCATTACATATGACGACCAATCCTTGCCTTTGGTATAATGCGCACCTTCTTTTTTAAGCTCTTCCTCCAATAAAAACGGGACTACTTTTGTTAGCTGAACAGCTTCTTCTTCAGTATTTGAAAACCCTGTGAGATGTTTTCCTTTTACAAGTGGCTCCCCATTTATCGCTTTCGCATTAATTAAGGCAGCAGGGGCATGGCATACAAAGGCAATAGGTTTTTGATGATTATAAAATTCTTCAATTAATTTAATAGAGTCTTTATCAGTTACCAAATCCCATAATGGCCCATGACCACCAGGATAAAAAACTGCATTATAATCATCTTGTCTTACATCACTTAGTTTTAAGGTATGAGCAACTTTATCAATGAGTATATTATCGCTATAAAATCTTTTGGTTGATTTTGTTTGCGCATCTGGCAATTCACTATTTGGATCAACAGGTGGCTGCCCCCCTTTTGGAGATGCAATAGTAATCTCTGCACCAGCATCTGCTAAAACATAATACGGAGTCGTAAATTCTTCCACCCAAAAACCAGTTTTTTCGCCAGTGTTTCCTAATGCACTATGTGATGTCAATACAATTAAAATTTTCATTATAAACTATTTATTTTGTAACTGAATTATTACGTTGCAAAAGTGATAGTTTATAATAGATTAAACTTTATACTATTACCCAAAAAAATTATATAATCCACAGTTTTTGATCTTGTGCCAAATTACTTGATAAAAGTCTTTTTCAAACGTATAAACTACACAATAACTTCTATGCTCTTTGCTAAGTGAATTAATATTTGTACAATACAAAATAAATAGAGTGCCCTACTGCAACAAAAAGACCATAATGCATTAAACATTAGTAACAAACTACCACATCTGTTACTACTTTTTAATAGAACTAATCTGTCTTCCATAAATTTGCAGCGTAGAATTTTTAATAATGAAGTACTTTGTTTTGCTTTTTAATTGTATGATTGCCCTTGCATCTTCCTCAATATGCATAGCACAAACAGATACTTCTTCCTTTACTAAGATTGGTTTTAAGAGTCTTTTTGCTAATGATAAATTTAGTCCTACCAAACCTTATCTATCTCAATTAAGCCCAAAAGCCGTCCCTTTTGTGCAAGAATATATACGTAAACAAGGGAAGGAATTGGAAAAGATGAAACAATGGGGAAGACCTTATTTTGATGTTTACGATAACATTTTGCCTAAATATGGTGTACCCGTAGAACTTAAATACCTAAGCGTAATAGAGAGTCATTTGCAAAGCAGATTAGTATCTTGGGCAGGTGCTGTAGGCCCTTGGCAGCTAATGGATTATGAGGCAAAAAGGTATGGCTTGCAGGTAAGGCCAATGGACGAGAGGACCGATTACTTTAAAAGTACTCATGCCGCTGCTAAACTTTTGAAGGGATTGTATGATGAATTTGGTGATTGGCTTTTAGTAGTAGCTGCCTACAATGGTGGTGCAGGAAGGGTAAAACAAGCCATCAGACTGAGTGGTAGCCGCGACTTTTGGGATTTGCAATACTATTTAAAGGAAGAAACGAGAACGCATGTAAAGAAATTTATAGGCACACATTACATTTTTGAAGGCGGTGGTGGAGAAACTACGATGACAAAAGCTGAACTGAAAGATTTTAAGAGCACTATTGTTTCTCAAAATAATATAGTGGATGCTTCAGACTCAACCATTACAATAAGAGGTAGATTTTCTGCTAAGATTGTTGCTCAAAAATTAGGAATGCCCATTACCGATTTTAATAAAAAGAATACAGGATTTGACCAATCATTAGCCAATGGAGACACGTATAAACTACGTATACCAAAAGCTAAAATCTCCATTTTTGAAGCAAGTAAAAATGAATTATTAGAAGCAAGTCTTCGGCAATTATTGGAAGGGAATTAGGGTTTTATGAATTTAAAACCTGCCTGATGGAGGCTGCCTTTAGCAAACACTCTTCGTATTCGGCAATAGGGTCGCTGTAATGGGTGATGCCACTACCCACTTGATAGCTTAAATATTTATTGGTAGCATTATAAAGTATACTTCTTATTACCACATTAAAATCGAAGTCTTTGTCGGGAGATATATAGCCAACAGCACCCGAATATAAACCACGATTACTTTTTTCGTATAAGTCTATTAGTTGCATCACACTCCTTTTGGGAGCACCCGTCATACTTCCCATCGGAAAAGTAGCTTCTAGGATGGCAGCAAAATCAGTCTCTTCTTTAAGTTCACCTTCAATAGTAGAAATCATTTGATGAATTTGTGGGAAAGTATAGATACCAAACAATTCGGTTACTTCTACAGAGGCTTCCTTACAAATCTTACTAAAATCGTTCCTTACCAAATCAACCACCATCACGTTTTCTGCACGATCTTTACTACTATTTTTTAGTTCTTCCTTAAGAACTTCATCTTGCAATAAATCGTCCGTATTTCTTTTGGCCGTACCTTTTATTGGCTGTGATATTAATTTATTACCAACCTTCTTTATATACCTTTCTGGGCTTGCACAGAGCAAATGTTTATCATCTACTTTATAATAACACGAAAAAGGATTAGGCGAAACGGCCGTTAGTTGGTGATAGATAGATAATGGATTAATAACTGCATCGGTAGCAGAAAACTCCTGACAGAAGTTTATTTCATAACAATCGCCTCGTAGAATATGGTGTTTTAGTTTTTCTATAGAAGCTAGATATTCACCTTTTTCCATCTTAGGATTAATAGATAAAGAAGCATTAGTTAAACCCTCTTCTTTGTAATTAACTGCTTGGATGGACTGAAAGATAGTTTCGGGAGCAGAAATAAGGCTTTGAATTTCTAGTTTATCCTCACTAAGTATCAGGACAACTTCAGGCTGAAAGAAATAAATAGATGCAAACCCGATATTATCTTCCCAATTTGAAACAAGAGATGGTGTTAACACATTCTTGTAATCGTAACTTATATGACCAAATAGCCAATCATTGGTTTCATCGAGAAATGTATGCAATGCCGATTGATGATGTTGGGTTGGGTGAAAGGTTTTTATTGCACCAACACCCACCAAACACTCTGCCTGGTGATAGGGAGATTTATATTGGTGATTATCCAAAAAAGAACAACTGCCATATTGGTTAGCCCAATATAGCAGTTGTTTTTTTGTTTCCTGAAAATTATTTATCGCAAATGATTGTTTCTTTCTTTGCACTATTTGCTGGTAAACCCATGTTTAAGCCAATATTAAATGATTGGACAGATATACTAACCGAGGTTATTCATCGTCCTTACCCTACAATTATTGGCAGTATGCGAAGACTAAAAATCGTCATCATCATCGTCAAAGCTATCTTTTCCACCAAATGCGTCGAATTCACTGAAGTCATCATCTAAAGTGAAATCATCTTCATCTTCTGCTTTTGCTTTCTTAGCACCACCTGCTTTTTTAGGGGCAGGAGCTTTACCTCCTTTAGACTTAGGGATATCAAACTCATCAAAATCGGGATCCCAATCATCGTCGTCAGAACTATTCCAATCATCGTCTTCAACGTCTTCGCCGAAATCATCGTCGTCATCATCACTCGATTTTTTAGAGGATGCTTTAGCTGTTCCTTTTTTTGCAGGCTTCACATCATCATCTTCTAAGTCATCGTCATCATCATCTTCCAATTGTTTTTTACTCTTCGAAGATACTTTTGGTGCCGGACTTGCTACCGCGCTTTTCTTTGTTGTGGATTTAGCATCCTTATCAGATTTAACTGCCATGTTCTAATAAGTTTTAGACTGTAAAAATTAAAATGAAATTTGTATTAACCAAAAAATTTTTTATTACTCTCTTTTACAATTGTACAATCTGATCCCTTCCCGGACCGTTGCTTACATATTTAATAGGTGCGCCAACAAAATTATCAATAAAATCAATGTATTTTGACATAGGCTCCGGCAAATTTGCTGCATCTTTTATTTTTGTCGTATCACAATGCCAGCCTTTATGTGCTTCGAGTACCGGATCTATTTTTACTTTTGATATCTGGAACGGAACTTCGTTTGTTACCGTACCATTTATGCTGTAAGCAGTACAAGCCTTCAACTCTTGGAAGCTGTCCAACACATCTGCCTTCGTCATAACCAATTGGGTTACGCCATTTATCATGCAAGAATACTTCAAAGCAACCAAATCTATCCAACCACAACGGCGTGGGCGACCTGTAGTTGCACCAAATTCACTACCTATCTTTCTTAATTCTTCTCCGGTAGCATCTTCTAATTCCGTAGGAAAAGGACCGCTACCCACCCTAGTACAATAAGCTTTTGTAACACCAAATACTTCGTTGATTAATTTGGGAGAAACACCTAAACCTGTGCAAACCCCTGCCGAAATAGTATTTGAAGATGTTACATAAGGGAAAGTACCAAAATCAATATCAAGCATACTTCCTTGTGCACCTTCTGCCAATACCTTTTTGCCTGCAGTAATCTGGTTATTAATAAAGTATTCGCTATTTACCACATTTAGCGTGCGCAAAAATTCTAATGCTTCAAAAAACTCATCTTCCCAACTAGAAATATCTTCTATAAAATGAAAATTATCTAATAACTTTTGGTGCTTCAAGCGAAGTTTAATGTATTGGGAAGTAAAACTTTTATCTAGTAAATCCCCAACCCTAATTGCGTTTCTACCAGTTTTATCCATGTAAGCAGGTCCAATTCCTTTTAAAGTTGAACCAATTTTGCTATCCCCTTTCGACATTTCACTTGCCTTATCCAAAGCACGGTGAGTAGGAACAATGATGTTGGTGCGCTCAGAAATAAACAAGTTTTTACGAACATCAATACCAAAAGAAGCAACGGTATCGCACTCTCTTTTAAGCGTAATAGGATCTAAGACAACTCCTCCACCAATAATGTTTACTATGTTTTGGTGAAAAACACCAGAAGGTATCTGATGCAAAACAACTTTCTTATCACCTACATACAGGGTATGTCCTGCATTTGGCCCGCCCTGAAAACGAGCTACTATATCATAATTGGGAGCAAAGAAATCAACAATTTTACCTTTACCCTCATCTCCCCACTGCAACCCAAGTAGTACGTCAACCATAGCTTTTTGTTTTATTAGGCGACAAATGTAAGTGTTGTGTTATTGCAAATGAAGAATCAGCCATTTTTTTTGTTGATGAATTTGATAGCATCAACTACTTAAATAAAACTTCAACGTCCTTAGTTTTATAAAATGTGTAATCCTGTATCAATTGACATCGTATTTTTAAGAGCATGCTAATTTTCAATAGTCATTCTGCCCTAGTTTATCCAATTCAATAGTTAATATTCCATCATAGTTGCACCATTAAACCTCCTTTATCTATTACTGACATTGGGTTGTAGCTTTATCGAATTCTTTATTTTCTTCCTTCTTATTCTATTTTAAATTCTTTTTTATAGAATAAAATATTGTATCCGTCACGTGTTCCCAACTTTCCGTCACGTGTTCCCAACATTCTGTCACGTGTTCCCAAGCTTTCGGAACATGTTCCCAATCTTATGTCACATGTTCCCATATTTCTGTCACGTGTTCCCAACTTTCTGTCACACGTGCCAGATAATTGGGAACACGTGACAGAAGCAATAAGTAATTCCAAATTGCCAATAAATAATGCCAAATTGCGTTCTTCAGTACAGTTCATTATCCATTCAACCTCTTTCATTCTTCTTCGGGCATCTTTCTGTCTTTGCGCCTTTATGACATCCGCTTATCTCCTTTTCCCTCTTCCTTCTTATCTTCGTTTTTATGAAGATTTTATTGGCACAGCAGAATTATCACATTGGAAACTTCGAAAGCAATACAGAAAAAATAATTGCTGCCATCAAGGAAGCAAAGGCTGCTAATGCCGATTTAATAGTTTTTAGTGAGATGAGTATTTGTGGTTATCCTGCCCGCGACTTTGTAGAATTTGACGATTTTATCAATAAATGCTATGCTTCAATTGACAAAATAAAAATTCATTCAGATACCATTGGGGTAATAATAGGTTCTCCTGCAAGGAACCCAAACCTAAAAGGAAAAGGATTATTTAATGCAGCTTTCTTTTTGTACGAGCAAAAAATAATTGCCGAAATACATAAAACCCTCTTGCCTACCTATGATGTATTTGATGAATACAGATACTTTGAGCCAGCTTACGAATGGAATGTAGTAGAATTTAAAGGCAAGAAACTAGCAATAACAATTTGTGAGGACATCTGGAATCTGGGCAATAACCCTTTGTACCGTATTTGCCCAATGGATATTTTGATGGAACAAAATCCAGATTTAATGATAAATCTTAGTGCTAGCCCGTTCGATTATACGCATGGCGAAGAACGAATTGAGGTAGTACGAAACAATGTATTAAAATATGGTCTACCCATGTTTTATTGTAATGCGGTAGGAAGTCAGACGGAGATTGTTTTTGATGGAGCATCGCTAATACTTGATAAATCTGGAAATGTAAAGAGGTTGCTTCCTTCATTTACCGAGGCTATTGATGGCGTAATATTAAATGATGATGGAACGATAGATGAACCCATTGTAGCCCATCATACCCCTTTGCCAGATAGCGACTCTGGAATAATATCTTTAAATGAAACGCTAAACATAGATCAGGTTTATAACGCCCTTATTTTAGGTATCAAAGATTATTTTGCTAAAATGGGTTTCACTAAAGCCATTTTGGGAAGCAGTGGCGGCATTGATTCGGCTGTGGTATTGGCATTGGCTTGTGATGCATTGGGAAGTGAAAATGTTCGTGCTATTTTAATGCCTTCACCTTATTCTACTGAGCATTCTGTAAACGATGCTGTACAATTGAGTACTAATTTGAACAACCCTTATGATATCATCAGAATAAATGAAGTTTATGAAAGCTTTTTAACAACATTGAAACCCATATTCAAAGATATTCCTTTTAGTTTAGCCGAAGAAAATATGCAAAGCAGAACAAGAGGAAATTTATTGATGGCGATTGCTAATAAGTTTGGATATATCTTATTAAATACATCAAACAAGAGCGAGTTATCTACCGGTTATGGGACGCTTTATGGTGATATGGCTGGAGGATTAGGTGTTTTGGGAGACTGCTATAAACTGCAGGTTTATGCTTTGGCTAGATATATTAATAGGGAAAAGGAAATAATTCCTGAAAATATCATTACAAAAGCACCAAGTGCCGAGCTAAGGCCTAATCAAAAAGATAGTGATAGTTTGCCAGATTATTCTGTTCTTGATAAAGTGTTATTTCAATACATCGAAAGAAGATTGGATCCTGCCGAAATAAAGAATCAAGGTTTTGATGCTTCCATTGTAGACAGAGCTATCAAACTAGTAAATATTAATGAATATAAACGAAATCAATTTTGCCCAATAATTCGAGTGAGTCCAAAGGCTTTTGGTGTGGGAAGGAGAGTTCCAATAGTTGGAAAATATCTAAGCTAAACATTAGATATATTCAGAGTTACAGTAAAAGAAAAGGCCGCAATCAAATTGCAGCCTTTTCTTTTTATTGTAACATTTATTAATGAACAATCAATACAGGTACTTTACTGTGAAAAGCTAATTTCTTTGTATGATCATTAAATATTGTTTCTAGCAATCCGTGATGTTCTGGCACCAAAGCCAATATATCAGTTTTACTTTCAAACACAAAGTCGCTCACGTCATCAGTATAGTGATGACTTTCTTTATATTGGAAAGAAGGACTATACTTTTTAAACATCTTCTCAAGCTTTTGCTTTTCAGGATGAGCTTCATTTATTTTTTCGCCATGACGTAATAAATGGAGAACGGTAAATTTAACAACACCATGATCTAGGAATGTTCTCAATCCTTCAACAGAATTATTTTTATCTACATCTTTAAAATCACTTAGAAAAGTAATCTTCTCACATTTATTAAGCTTAGCAAAAGCAGGAATAATTAAGACAGGAATAGTAGTATGTTTTGCGATTGACAGTGTGTGACTTCCTATTATAGTTTCTTTAATGATTCCTCCGCCTTTAATCCCCATTACAATTAAATCTGTATTGGTAATTTTTGCAATTTCAGCAATGCCCACATTAATGGACTCTGCACCTTGGTACATTTCAACTTCAACACCTTCAGGAATGGTACCCAAGGATTCAATAAAAGCGTTTAACTCTTCTATGCTTTTAATTCTACTAGGTTCAAGTGTCGCATATTCATCAAGTTCACCAGTAGGTGTATAGACCAACGTGGTTGGATAAAAATGATAAAAAACTAATTTAGGAACCCCTAAAAGTGAAGCTAAACCCACAGCATACTCAGCAGCATTTTTTGAAGTTTCTGTAAAATCCGTTGGGATAAGTATTGTTTTCATGATAACTCTTTTTGTTTCGGTATAAAGTTAGTGAATTAATCTAAACCTGAAAGAATTAACTTTAAAAATTGTTAAAGTCAATTCAAAAAATAGTATGAAATTATCAAAAAAAACAGGTTTGGACGTAAAGAAAAGGCTATTTTGACTTAAAATGTTCAACAACTTCTGTCAATGACTTTTTCAAACGAACATTGTCTGGAATGGTATTTTTATATCCTTGCACTAATTGTCCAGAAATTACAAATTCACTATTATGTAACTTGCTATTGAATTGGGTAAAAAATTTTTCAAGCTTAAAATTACTTGGAATTGCAGTAAGATGGCTATATAAATAGTCTGGCTTTTTTGCATTAACAACATATAAAACATCTTTTACAGGAATATCAGCACCTAGATATAGTACTTTAAATCCTTTTTGTTTTAATAGATAGTGCACAAATAATAAGCAAAGCTCATGGTGTTCCCCCTCAGGTAAAAACATCAATACGGATTTGGTTTCATAATTATTTACTGAAATCTTTTCAATGCCAACAATTAATTTTTGGCGAATAATGTTTGAAACCAAATGCTCTTGTGCCGGGTTTACATGGTTAGTTTGCCAAAGCACACCAACTTTCTGAAGAAAGGAAAAAACTATATCTATTATTGTTTTCTCGATTCCCTTGGTGAGAATGTATTTGTCTAAAATATTTTCGAATGTGTCAACATCTAGTTCAATCATACTTTGTATGAGTTCATTAACAATTCTTTCCTTTTGGGCGTCATTATTTGTGAGTAATAAAAGCTTTTCTTTTATTTCTTCTTCACTCATTTTATCAATGCGCGAAACTTTGTAGCCGTATTTGTTTAGAAGAGAGGTATTTAGTATAATCTTGAGTTCCTCATTGCTGTAAAAACGAATATTTGTATCCGTTCTGCTAGGTTTAATGAAACTATATCGTTGTTCCCAAATACGAATGGTATGAGCTTTAATGCCTGAAAGTTGCTCTAAATCTTTGATTGAAAAAATATTCATGCCAATAAAAACAACATTTTTAAAAAAAAGTTCAATTTGTTGAATACAGTTATTGATTTCCTTAAACAAATAAGGCCTATCTCAATTGAGACAGGCCTTATTTGTTGGTTATTGAAAAATTATAAAGTTAAACCAACATTCTTACTGGTTCTTCTAACAACCCTTTAAGTGTTTGTAAGAAAGCAGCTCCTGCAGCACCATCTACAACCCTATGGTCGCAACTAAGAGTTAATCTCATTACGTTTCCTGGAACAACTTGTCCGTTTTTAACAACTGGTTCTTGAGAAATACCACCTACTGCCAATATACAAGCATCAGGAGGATTAATGATTGCAGTAAACTGGTCTATACCAAACATTCCCAAATTTGAGATAGTGAAAGTACTTCCTTCCCAATCTGAAGGTTGTAGTTTTTTATCTTTTGCTTTCTGAGCGAAGTCTTTTACTTCTGCATTAATTTGGCTCAATGATTTCTTATCAGCAAAGCGAACAACTGGCACCAATAAACCTTCGTCAACCGCTACAGCTACACCAATATTTACATGGTGATTGGTACGGATTTTATCACCCAACCAACTACTATTAATCTTTGGATGCTGGGTTAAAGCAATAGAAGTTGCCTTCAATACTAGGTCGTTGAAACTTATTTTAGATTTTGCTCCTTCATTAATCTTGGTACGGGCGGCAATGGCAGCGTCCATATCAATGCTCATGGTAAGGAAGAAATGCGGTGCTGTGAATAAGCTTTCGCTCAATCGACGAGCAATTACCTTACGCATTTGCGAAACAGGTACTTCATCATAACTTTCTACACCGTAAGAAGTTGTAGTATTTACCGAAGTAGAAGCAGGTGCACTTGGTGCAGCCGTAGCTTGAGGAGCAGCAGCAGTAGGAGCAGTAGAGGCTTTAGCTGGAACAAAATTGTCAACATCGGTTTTTACAATTCTACCATTATCACCACTTCCTTGTACATATTTTAAATCAATTCCTTTTTCGGAAGCAACTTTTTTAGCTAGAGGAGAAGCAAATATTCTCCCCTCATTTACTACCGCAGGAGCCGCTGTAGGAGCAGACGCTGGTGTAGTTGCAGCAGAGGCAGCAGCTATAGCTTCTTCTTTTGGTGCTTCTGCAACTGTTGGTGCAGCAGTACCACCAGCATTAACAGCTTTTACAATTGCAGCAACATCTAAACTTGAATCGCCGATAATACAAAGCAAATCATTAACCTGTATTTTTTCACCTACTTTAGCTCCTTGGTATAAAAGCTTACCATTCTTGTAGCTTTCTAATTCCATTGTGGCTTTATCGGTTTCAATTTCGGCTATAACATCACCTTTTTTAACATCATCACCTACATTCTTTTGCCAAGCAGCAATAACGCCTTCAGTCATAGTATCACTCAAACGAGGCATCAATACAACTTCTTCCAAAGCAGATAAATCAACCGCATTTGAAGCAGGAGCAGCAGGAGTTTCTGCGGCAACAGTAGCAGCTGGCACAGCTATAGGAGCAGCACTTGGAGCACCAAGCAAAGCACTAATATCTTCACCAGCATTACCCAATATTGCCAAAATATCATCTACTTGCAATTTTCCACCATTACCTGCACCAATATGAAGTAAAACTCCATTTTGATAGCTTTCTAATTCCATTGTTGCTTTATCTGTTTCGATTTCTGCAAGTACATCTCCTTTCTTCACTGTATCACCTACTTGCTTATGCCATGCTGCTATTACCCCTTCGGTCATGGTATCACTCAAACGGGGCATCTTAATTACTTCTGCCATATATTTAGATTATAACTTTTTTTTTTGCGCCGTGAAATTAAAGGAAAATGGTTTAGCCACAAGAAATTACCTTTTTTTATTGCCATTTGCGTTCATTTTTTTAACGAATACGTTTTATCTATAAGTCCTTGTACATAATAAAACATCACTTTCATACCCGCCACCTTTGCATCCTGAAAGTGAAACGCCTTACCAAAAAACAACAATCGCTTTGTTTTTTCTTTGCGTAATAACCTTGGGAACTTTGCGGATAATTTTTTCTTTTTAATAGTCCACTACCTATATTTTCTTTTCAATGAGACTACCCTAAGCTTTATGGTATCATAAAACAGGCCTATCAATAAGAAAAAAACTGCTACCAACAAGCTCAATATACCTTTAATCAAGTAAATATATCCACCAACTACACAACCTAAAAAGAAGAAACCTATAATGGCAAACCGTAGTTTTATAGAGGCAAATAAACGCTCCTGCTGCTCTGGCTCTCTATAGAAAAATATTTGTGAAAGTTCAATTCCTAAATCTGTAAAAAGCCCCGTAAGGTGTGTAGTACGCACTACAGAGTTAGAAATACTGGTAACTAACGAGTTTTGCAAACCCATAGATAATAATAAACTACAAGCTATAAAGTTTGGGTGTTGCAGCACCTCATTTTTGGTAAGGAGGGCAATGGTAGTAAGAATGGATAACTCTATAGAAACAGGTATTAAAATAATGAATCTTGGGCTTTTGCGTAGCATTATTTCTACCAATAAACTTGACAAAAAAGAACCAACAAAAAATGATGCTATATATAATAAGTATATAAGTGCTGCGTAATAGTTCTTTTTGATAACCTCATCGGCAAAAAAAGCGAAGTGCCCAGTTACATTAGTTGTAAGTTTTTGCACGGCAAAAAATCCTGTAACATTCACTATTCCGGCTACAAAAGAAAGCAATGATGCAAGCTTTAGGTTATGTATCCAAGTTCTCGATTTGCCGGTATGTCTAAACATAAAATTATTTTTTCAACGCAAGTTTTTCTATGGTAAGTCCTTGCACCAATATGCTAAAGACAACGCAGGTATAGGTTGCTATCAGCAAAATATTGCGTTGTTCGCTATTGGGAAGCGACAGTACTAGTGCAATAGAAAGCCCGCCACGCAATCCACCCCAAATCATTAGACCAGTTTCTTTTTTATCAAAAGAAATTATTTTAGGTAATATTGTTTTAGGAATAAATATTACTGCCACCCTAGAAAAAAGAACGATAACTACAGCACCTATTGCAAAAAGAATGTATCCAGATTTAAACTCAACTACCACCAAAACGAACGAGATAATTACAAACAAAATGGCATTGAGAATAATATCTATCAGTTCCCAAAACTTTTCTACATATACAATAGTAGTATCACTTAAGGTTTGCTGATAATTGTAATTGCCCACAAACAATCCCATTACCACCATTGCCAATGCTCCAGAAATATCGAATTTTAAACAAACGCTATAGCCCATCATTACAAAGGCAAGTGTTAATAGAACCTCCGTTTCGAAATGATCTATGGATGTTAATATTTTATGCAGTAGATAACCCGCAGCAAGCCCAAAAGCAATACCACCAATACTTTCCTGAATAAATATGACACTAGAACTGACGATATTAAAATGTAATGTTCCGCTATGTAAGGTTTCTAATAATGATAGAAAGACAACAACGCCCACGCCATCATTAAATAAACTTTCACCAACTATGATAGATTCTATTTTCTTGGGAACATTGGCTTTTGTGAGGATTCCCAATACTGCTATTGGGTCTGTAGGCGACATTAATGCACCAAAAAGCAAGCAATAAATGAGGGGAACTGGCAAAGAAAAAAGGGATGCAAGCAATGATAGCAGTCCGCCAATAATGAAAGTTGAAAGTAGCACGCCAAAAACCGACAATATGGTTATGGTTTTTATATGCTTTTGTATTTCTTTCCAATCCGTATGTAATGAACCCGCAAAGAGCAAATATCCAAGCATATATTCCAAGATATATTTACTGATATCAACCCTTGCTACCAAAGTTTTTATTTGTAAGAAAAATTCGTAATGCCAAAATCTAACGGTCAATATGGCCAAAGAAAGCAGGGTCGACAGCAGGAAAAGCCCAATTACGAAGGGCATTTTTATAAACCGCTGATTGATATAAGCAAAAAAAGCTGAGCAGCTTACTATTAAAATCAATATTTGATAATTAGTCATTCAGTATGGTGTAATTAAAATAAGTGGTGTGGAAGGTAGGAAAAAAGAAGGATAGTGTATATAGATTCAACCAAAAACCTTTCTCTTTTGCGCTTTTCTTTAGGAAATAGAAGGTATGGAATTGCCAATAGCAGACCTATTATTATCAATTGCAGACCTGTTATTATCAATAGAAGACCTGCAATTATAAATAGAAGACCTCATTAATCCAATCATAATCTAAAAAATAGCCTCGCTTTTTCTTAATTTCCTATCGCGAACAAAAGTGCTTTTAGGATAGTTGTATATTGCGGCGAAATTTTTTATATGAAGATAACGGAGCATATTGAACAGGCAAAGGACACACTGATCTCATTTGAGGTATTGCCACCACTGAAAGGAAAAACAATTAATAGTTTATACGATCATCTTGATCCATTGATGGAATTTAAACCTAGCTGGATAAATGTTACTTATCACCGCAGCGAAACCATGTTTAAAAAGAAAGCTGATGGCACGTTTGACAAGGTGGAAGTGAGGAAACGTCCTGGTACGGTGGGTATTTGTGCTGCCATCATGAATCATTATAAAATAGATGCGGTGCCACACATTATTTGTGGTGGATTTACAGTGAGAGAAACAGAAGACGCATTGATTGATTTAGACTTTTTGGGGATTGATAATGTTTTGGTTTTAAGGGGTGATGCTGCCAAGAACGAAGCAAGCTTTGAACCAGAAGTGGGTGGTCATAAATTGGGGATTGATCTTTTGAAGCAAGTGGTAAACATGAACCACGGCATTTATGTGGATGAAGATATAAAGAATGGTGGCAAGACTAAGTTTTGTGCAGGTGTGGCAGGTTATCCTGAAAAACACTTTGAAGCGCCTAACTTAGAAATAGATTTAAATAGACTGAAGGAAAAGGTAGATGCTGGTGCGGGTTACATCATGACGCAGATGTTTTTTGACAATCAGAAGTTCTTCGACTTTGTAAAATCTTGTAGAGATATGGGCATCACAGTTCCTATCATTCCGGGTTTGAAGCCTATTACTAATAAAAAACAACTGTCTGTATTGCCACGCATATTTCATGTGGATATACCAACCGATCTTAGTAATGCTATCATGAAAGCTAAATCGGATGCAGAATGTGAGCAAGTAGGAGCCGAATGGTTGATTCAACAAAGTAAGGAATTGAAACAATTTGGTGTTCCGGTATTGCATTACTACACATTGGGCAAACCGAAAGTAATTCATGATGTGGTGAAGGAATTGGTTTAATTCGCTCTCCGTATACCGTTGACCGTTAACCGTATTCCGTAACATCGTTAACCGAATTACCTTTGACCGCCCTGCGGTATATCGGTTAACGGTTAACGGTAAACAAAAAGAACATGTCTAAATCTGCTGCATCATTTATTGCGAAGAGTACTATTAAAGCACCTGATAAGGAGCATCGTCGCAAGATTAATTTTAATATTGGCAAATACAATGCAACTGTGCCTTTAGGAAAGGCGCAGTTTAGCAATTTGATGCAAGCAAGAGAGCAGGCTAAAAACATAAAGTGGAGTGCCATTGAGCATCTGGATAAACATCTGGAACACTTCGAACAACAAATAACACGTAGAGGAGCTAAAGTATTGTGGGCTTCGGATGCAGAAGAAGCGTTGAACTATGTGGGGAAGATTTGTAAGGAAAAGAATTGCAAATCGGTGGTGAAGAGTAAGAGTATGGTTACGGAAGAAATTCACCTAAACCATTACTTGGAACAACAAGGAATAGAGAGTGTAGAAACCGATTTGGGCGAATATATTCAGCAGCTAGATGGCGAAGCTCCTTATCATATTGTTACGCCAGCAATGCACAAGAACAAGGAAGATGTTGCAAAATTATTTGCTGATAAATTAGGTACGCCCAGAGATTTAACCCCCAAAGAATTAACCCTTGTAGCTAGAGAAAAGCTGCGTGATAAATATATAAAAGCAGAGGTGGGCGTTACGGGTGCCAACTTTATTATTGCCGACATTGGCGGTGTGGCAGTAACGGAAAATGAGGGCAATGCCAGATTGAGTTGCGCTTTTCCTAAAACACATATCGTTATTGTAGGTATAGAAAAGGTACTTCCTGCTATGACAGACCTCTCTTTGTTTTGGCCTTTATTATCCACTTATGGCACCGGGCAAAAGGTTACGGTTTACAATTCTATCATCACAGGGCCAAAACAACCGAACGAAACAGATGGTCCGGAAGAGATGTATGTGATATTGTTGGATAATGGCCGTACCAACTTATTAAAGAATCCTAAAACACGGGAATCCCTTTATTGTATCCGTTGTGGTGCATGCCTAAATGCTTGCCCTATCTATAAAAACATTGGTGGGCACAGTTATGATGCCACTTATAGTGGTCCCATTGGCAGTGTTATTACCCCGCACCTAAGTGGTATGCAGGAGTTTAAACACCTTAGCAATGCTTCTTCTTTGTGTGGTAATTGCACAGAAGTTTGTCCGATGAGGATTAACATTCATGAAATATTATTGGAGAACAGACACGAAGCGGTTGAGACTGGCTTAGGAAGTATTTCTGAAAGATTAGCTTGGAAAGTATGGCGCATGGCTAGTATGCACCGATTAATCATGAATTCTGGCAATGGACAAATTAAAAATTGGATGGTAAATAGAACATTTACCGCCTGGACTGCACAGAGAAGTGAACTAAACTTTAGCCAAAAGACTTTCAACGAACTTTGGAAAGAAAGAACAGATAAGAGGGGATAGTGGTATATTTATGCATTCTCAATTAAAAAGGTAGTGTTATGAAACGAGAGGTTATTCAAAAAACATTCGCAAACGAACAGGAGTATATCTTGTTCGAAGAAAAAAGCGAACAGAAACACGAACTTTATAATGGAAATCTTATTACCATGAGCGGCGTATCTACAGATCACAACGAGATTACTTTAAACATTGCAATGGTTTTAAGGCAGTTATTGAAAGGCACAAACTATCGTGTCTTTATAGAATCTGTGAAGGTTAAGACGCCGTTGGGCAATTTCTTTTATCCCGATGTGATGGTTTGCCATCCTAATCCTGATAAATATTTCAGTACAGAACCCATCTTAATAGTAGAAGTATTATCTGAAAGCACGCGTAAATATGATGTGGTAGATAAGTTTATTCAGTACCAAAAGATAGAGAGTCTGCATTATTATTTATGTGTAGAGCCAGAAAAACAATCTGTTTTATTGTATACAAAAGATACAGATGGCGAATGGCATTTGGATACTTTAATAAATAACCAAGATACAATCAACTTCAGCAACTTAAACATTGGCTTTAGTCTGCAACAAATCTACAAACCAGAATAGCCGTGATAATATTTACTCCTGCTGTTTCGTCGCGCTTTCTTTACACCATTAGGTTTATAGAAAGCGTTATTGGGCAGCAGATTTTATTTACTTCCAATAAAGAAGAATATTTATCCAGTGATGAACTCATCAAACTAAATTATAGTTTCAAACCAATTGCCGACAAGGAATACCACATCATTCCGCATACTTTATTGTTTCAAAACAGCATTACTCCCATTTCGATAACTGTTGGACAGTGTAGAAACAATCCTTGCTTTTTTATTAATCAAGAAGATAGGCATGGCTTCGATGTTTTCGCCGCTATCTTCTATTTAATTACTCGATACGAAGAATATCTCCCGCATCGAAAGGATAGTTATGGCAGATATGCCCATACTGAATCTATTGCTTATAAAAACAACTTTCTTACTATTCCACTAGTAAATGTTTGGATAAAAGACCTACTTGAGAACTTGTCGACAGTTTACCGTTTACCGTTTACAGACTCGCGATTCACGACTCACGACTTACGATTCTCGTTCCTTCCCACTTACGATATAGACATTGCCTACGCTTACAATCATCAACCAATTGTAAAGAATGTGGGTGGATTCTTTAAGGATTTAATTAAAGGAGATTTAGAGAAGGTTATTGAGCGGGCTAACGTGTATAGTGGCAAAGAGCAAGACCCTTTTGATACTTATTCTTGGTTTGATGGTTTGCACAAACAGCACAACCTCAGTCCTGTTTATTTTTTCTTATTAGCCAAGAAGAAAAGTATTTACGATAAGAATATTACCGCCTCCTCCCCTGCCATGCACAATTTGGTAAAGCATCATGCTGCTAAATATACCGTAGGCATTCATCCATCTTGGCAGAGTGGAGATAGTAAAACTTTATTATCGGAAGAGATTAAAACCATAGAAACCATTACCCAAAAAGATTGTACCCTTAGTCGGCAACATTATATACGGTTGACTTTGCCAGATACTTATCGAAACCTGATAGAGAATGGCATTACCGAAGATTATTCTATGGGTTATGGAAGTATCAATGGATTCAGGGCTTCGGTGGCGTCGCCCTTTTATTGGTACGATTTAGAGAGGGATGAAACTACCCATCTCCTCATTCATCCCTACTGTTATATGGAAGCAAATTCCTATTTCGAGGAGCATTTATCTGCCACCGAAGCTGCCGAGGAGTTGCAGTATTATCATGATACCGTTAAGGCTGTTGGCGGACAATTGATTACCATTTTCCATAATCATTTCCTCACCAATCAATCTCAATGGAAACCTTGGAGGGAAATGTATGAAGCTTTTCTGAAACGCAACTTCTAGGTTTAGATTTTAGATATGAGATATTAGTTATGAGATAGTAGTAATATCTCATAACTAATATCTAAAATAAATTACCCACCCAAAGCATATATCTTGTATTTTTATGCTTATGGTAACTTTAGCGTTTTACAATCTAAAGGGAGGGGTTGGCAAAACCACTTCCGCAATCAATTTAGCTTATTTGTCGGCCAAGGATGGCTATAAAACTTTGCTATGGGATTTGGATCCTCAGGGTTCGGCGTCTTTTTATCTGGGCGTGAGTTCTTCCATAAAAAATGAATCTAAAAAGGTTCTGAAAAACGATGTCGACCTGCTCTCTACCATACAGCCATCATTATACAAAAATCTTTCTGTTATTCCGGCCGATATATCTGCCCGCCATGCCGATGTGCTGCTAAGTGAGGGCAAACAGAGCAAGAAAAGACTAGGAACGCTACTTTCATCCCTAAAGAAGTCTTTCGATTTTATCATTATAGATTCTCCGCCAGGTATTTCCTTATTGCACGATAATATCTTTAATGCCGCCGATTGGATTCTGTTACCAAATATACCTACTACTCTTTCCATCCGTTCTTACGATACTGTTGCCAATTATTTTACTGAACAAGAGTTTGACAAAAGCAAATTGCGTTGCTTTTTTAATATGGTGGATAGCCGCAAAAATCTTCACCACGAAACAATGGCTTTCTTTAATAAGGAAAACCATTTTTTCAAAAACTACATTCCTTACCTCAGCGATATAGAAAAGATGGGACTGAATGAAGCCCCACTAGAAACTTTTGCCCCTAATAGCTTTGCTGCAAAATGTTATAGGGATTTATGGAAGGAAATTAAAACATCTGTGGTAGGTTAGATGACAGATTAAATGATTGGAATGATAAAAATGATTGTTCGGCTTGACTTATAAAAACAATTGCCTTCATTTTTAAAAGGAAAGCTATCATTTAATCAATAAAATCATTCAATCATATATTTCTTTTTCTCCCAGCACAATAACGGCATCTGTTCTACGTTTCGGTAGTAGGGGTTTTCCCTACGACACCAAATAAATCACAAGGGATTTTATTGAACGGGTCAAACAGATTATCTAACCAGAAGGAAAGCACCCCCGCTTCGCCAAGATAATCACCACCAACAAGATGAAAACGATAGCAATTCTTCAACTGTAATCTTATCGCCGAAGGTTTAAAAAAACCTTTTAAGGTAGAAATTTCAGCGCGATAGCTTAAAAGGTTTCTTTTATGCCCGGAATTTCAGTGCATTAGCCTAAAAGACATCTTTTACTCATAAATTTTCAGCGCGATGGCATAAATACTGTATTTTTTGCATGGAATTTCAGCGCAGTGGCTCAAATCATACCTTTTAAGGTAGAAATTTCAGCGCGATAGGATAAAAGGTTTTTTTAAACAAGAAACCTTATCTTGATAGAATATAAAACGTTCTATCAAGGACGAAACTTCATTTCATCTCACAAATCAAACTCTTACAGGCCCAATTATAAATGGGTTGTCTCTTTTTGTTATCATTATTAAATAAAAAAAATGAAAAATACTTTGTTTATGGAATTCTTTTCCAATCAGTTTAATGTAAAGCGTATCATCGACTCCCGTTTGCAAACCTTTGCTCGCTTTGTGATTGCAGCACTAACTTTAAATAATCCTGCTGGCGTTTTTGACGATGTTATTCTCAAACTTACCAATGCTTACACCACCTATTTTGGAGATTACAATGCAAAGTCTATCGACAAATCTGATGCTTCTGGCTATACTGTTGAGCAAAAAGAAGCCATTCAGGCATTTACAAATGGCGTTCATGCAGATTATAATTTAATAGCTTCCAAATTTCCAAAGGGTTCTGCTATCTACAAGCAATTTTTTTCGAAGGGATTGGATGAATTCAACAACGTTACGCTAGGAAATATTCTGCAATTGGCACACCGGATGACGGTGAAAGCAAATCAGTATAAATCGCAACTGGGCGGCGCAACATTTGCAGCAAGATATGCCACCTTCGAAACGGATATTACCACCACAATGGGTACACAGACTACTAGCAACACTACAGTGAAAACATCGATAGGAACAGTAAAAACGAGCAGGATACCTGTGGAAGAAGCACTGATGACGACTATGTATGCTGTAGGGAAACACTTTTTTCCCGACATCACTAAGTGTCTTACTTATTTCGATTTTAGCCTATTGTATGCCGATGGCACTAACCCTATTGTAGAGAAATTGGGATTAGTAATGGCAAATACTATTATGTTGTGTATTGGCAATTTGATTGTTCCTAAAAGTGTTTTTGTTTTGAAGAATAAATCAGATTTACCACAACAATATTTTGCCACACACATTTTAAATGGCACGATGGTAGGTGTGCCAATTGATGTGCCGGCACATACGGAAAAGGAAGTTCATTTTGCCGACTTTGGTTCGGCCGACATGCTTTTTCTATATGTAAAAAACGAAACAGACTTTGCCGGCAACTGGTATACGAAGATGCAAATCAGTAAACAGTAAACAGTAATCAGTGAACAGTTAGCAGTGAACAGTGAACAGTAAGCAGTATAGAGTGAACAGTAAGCAGTATAGAGTGAATAAGTTAATAGTTAAAATTAGGTGATTAAGAACTTTCTTAACTGATTACTCATTACTGTTCACTGCTAACTGTTCACTGAAAAACTGTTCACTGATTACTACGCCTTATTTACCGAAAACGTTTTACAATTCATACAGCAAAAAATATAATAATCTTATCATTATCTAGATTATCATTATTTTGAACTGCATGAAGAAGGTATTTTGTTTAGTTGTTGTTGCATTATTAGTTTGTGGTCAGGCTTGGGCTAAGCACGAAAAAGGAGGTTATATTTCTTATCAGTATATGGGTCCCTCAACAGATTCTACAAAATTAATTTATAAAATAACGGTTACCATTTTTTACAAATGTACCTCACTGAATGAACCAAGAGGTATTACAACAACTATCTATGATACAAAAACAGAAGCCGTTATAATTAAAAATACTTTTGCTAAAGCTGATAATGAAGGTTCAGTAGATAAAACCACCTATAGCCCATGCCTCAGTTCTAAGCCGTCCGTTTGTTATTCGATAGCAACTTATACGTCAACTATTACATTGCCTAAAAACGCAAATGGATATACCATTGGGGTTACTTCAACAGGTAGAAGAGTTGCCGATTTAGTAAACATTTACAATTCTAGTAGTACTAGTCTTGCCATGACTGCGCAAATACCCGGTACTATTAATGGCGTGGATTATAACACAAATTCTAGCCCTACTTTTTTGTTTAAAGACACTGCCATTATATGCTATGGCAATCATTTCGAATATCAATTTACGGCAGAAGACAATATAGATAAAAAGGATTCAATTTCTTATTCATTTGGTTCAGGATTAGATTGCTATAGTACTAAAACATACCCTTATCCAACATTAAGTTACAGCTCTGGTTATACGGGCAATGCACCATTGGGATCGTCAGTAACTATTAACCCAAAAACTGGATTAATAACTGGAATTGCCCCTAATGAAACAGGAGAATATATTGTGGCTGTATTTGCTAAAGAGTGGCGAAATGGAGTTTTAATTGATTCGATACGAAAAGAATTACAAGTTTATGTAAACAATTGTAACTTACTGAGTGCCAATTTGGAAACTGTATATGTAAATTGTGATAGCCTTACTTTATCTTTTCAGAATGAATCTTCTGCAACAAACATCACCCAATACCTCTGGAACTTTGGCGACAATAAAACTAGTACTTCTCCTACAGTAACCCATACTTATGCAGAAGCAGGAGAATATACATTAACGCTTCATGTTTCTAATGATGATGGTTGTAACAACACAGCTACTGCCAAGGTAAAAGTGTATCCCGGGTTTAATCCTAGTTTTAAAACGGTGGGTAGTTGTTATCAATCTCCTATTACTTTTATTAATACTACTTATGCTAAGTATGGCGTTGTAAACAGTTGGGAATGGCGCTTTGGCGACCCTCGTTTTGCTGCAACTGCCGATAGTAATTTGGCTTATACAGATACCGCTTCTCACTATTATGGTATTGCACAAACTGCAACTGTTATCATGAAAGTAGGTAGTTCCGTAGGCTGTTCTGGTAGCGATACAATGCAAGTTGTGATAAATGATAAACCATATATTTATCTTTTACCAAACGCGGATACTGTTATATGCGATAAAGATTCTTTGAAACTTACGGCCCAAACTTCTGCAACGGTTTATAGTTGGTCGCCACAAAAAAACATGATAGATTCTACCACACTTACCCCTACTGTTTTTCCTAAAACAAATACCACTTATACCCTTACAGCACAACAGGGTGGATGTGTAGGTACGGCTAGTGTTTTGGTAAAAGCAGTACCTTATATTACGGTTTCGTTTAATCCTGATACACTGCATGTTTGCAAAAAGGATAGTATAACATTAAGTCCAAACACTTTGGCGTCAACATTTATATGGACGGAGACGGGTGGTACAAAAACACTGAGTAATGATACCATCAGGAATCCAAAAGCATCTCCGCACGATGATATTACTACCTATCGTGTGTTGGCAAATCTTGGGAGTTGTCCTGCACAAGCTTCTATTAAGGTTTATGCATCGCCATTACCTACTTTAAATATTAAAGGACCATTGCCTGATACCACCATTTGCTATGGAGGAACAGTTCCATTAAGGGCCACTAAAACTGGTGCAATTGCCAAATGGACTCCTACTTTGGGGCTTAGTGATGCCAACATTACTTCGCCAATTGCTACACCAGTAAATACTACCACCTATACGCTCACGGTTAGGGATACATTCTATTGTTCAAAATCTGTTTCAGAAAGTGTTTTGATTAATGTTGTTCCAACCTTTACAGTGTCTGCCGGCAATGATACAGCTGTTATATTAGGAGAACAATTAGGCATCAGTGCCTTTATAACGGATAAAGCATTTAGTTTTCCCATTAGTTATAAATGGAGCCCAAGTAAGTTTATTGATAATGTAGATTCTGCAAATATTACCATTACGGGCTTACCTCCTGCGCCCGCCTCAATAAAATATAGGGTAACGGCAACTACTAAACAAGGGTGTACAGACACTAGTTATGTAACGGTAAAGTTTTTCAATACAAAGCCAGACATCTTTATTCCTTCTGCATTTTCTCCCAATGGAGATGGGCATAATGATGTGTTGATACCCATTCCAGTAGGCATTGCTCGCTTTCAATACTTTAAAGTTTATGATAGATATGGCCAATTGGTGTATAGCACAAATCAAGTAAATGAAGGTTGGGACGGTACCGTAAATGGCACCATTTCAAACACAGGAACGTTTGTTTTTATGGCAAGTGGAATAGATTATTTACATAATCCAGTGTTTAAAAAAGGAACAGTAGTATTGATTAGATAGTTGCTAGTTATTAGTGGTTAGTGGTTAGTGTGAATTGTCAAAAATAGTGAGTGTAAAGTCTGGAAAATAAATTAAGAGGCAGTTAAGAAGTTAAAACTTCTCAACTGCCTCTTTTCCTTTATCTAATAACCTGAGTTCGGTTTAAGCAGCCAGTTGCAATTGTGCTTTTGCAGCTTCAATTATTTTAGGATTAGTTTCTTCTATATCTTTTTTTATTGATGGTTTTTTCGGGAAGAAAGAGTATGCAGCGATTGCAGACATAATATTGAGAATAAATCCACTTAAGGAACGGTGTCTTGTGTGTTCTACTTGACAAATATTTTTCAATTCATCATTAACAGTTTCTATTACAGACCTCTTTCTAAGTGTCAGCTTTTCCTCATTGCTCAATGCTTTTGATTTCATATTTTTTCTAACCTGTGTAATTAGTTGTATACCATTACCAAATAATAAATCACTCAGTGCCTGTGAGATATATCCCTTGTCTGCAAAGAGTTTACCAAAGATTTCTTTTGTCATATGGGTAATTGCCTGTGCATCCCTATCATCAACATTACCTTTTGTTACATAAAAAGAGAGTATTTCTCCTTTGTCGTTAATTATTAGGTGTAGTTTGAAGCCAAAGAACCACCCCATTGTGGACTTTCCAACTTCTGCAATACCTTTAAATACTTTATTGCGTTTAATTCTTTTATTGTGGCAAACCCTTATAATAGTAGAGTCTATAAAGCTGATTCCTGTACACTCTCCTCTACAGCAATGATGAAGAAACAGCATAAATGCAATAGCACTACGATGACTCAACTCAATAAATCTGTTATAGGAAACCAATCCTGGAAAATCTTCTTTCAAGTGAACAGAAATATAATGAATATAGAAGTGCTTAAAATTTCTGAATTGTCCACCATGAAATGCGATGAGCAAGGTGATAATTTCTGAGTCACAAAGGCCGGACTTTCGGTTTCTCTTTTTTGCTTCAGCA
>CANCVE010000054.1 GCA_947381435.1 Chitinophagaceae bacterium | reverse complement strand
CGTAGAAGAGCAGTTATATAGTAGGTCACATAGCGTTGTAAGCCTGTATATCCCCGTCTATGTGGCCTTAAAGCGAAGCGTTTCCTTACTGAACACTATGTGGCTATGTGACTATGTGGTATATTTTATCCAATTAATTTTAGTGCGTTTGACTTGGTCTATGTGACCTTGAAGTGCAACGTTTCTTGCCCTCTTTTTATTTTACTTTGTGCCTAAGTGTTAGATAGAAAAAAAACTTTGATAGTGTGTTAATAAATATGCGTAAGGCCATTAAGTAAAATAAACCTTACTTCCAGGTCTTCTCGCCAGCGTTTATCTTTTTCAAAACCTCTTCATAGTTTTTGGTTTTCGCCTTGATACTTTTTGCATACTCCAATGCCTCTGTCTCCTTCGCTATGGCCTCTTCATTTCTGCCTAATTTATATAGTAAGTTTGCGTAAGTATCTAAATAGTGATTGTTGGTATAGATTTCTACAGATCGCATTGACCACCTAAGTGCGTCCTCTAATGCTTTCTTATCCGTCACCTTTTCAAAGAAACCCCATGCAATATGGTTTAATGCTTCGCTGTATTTATTACGATTTGCATGAGTCATATATTCTTTCATAGCTGTTATTTGCGAAGAATCTTTCATTGCAGAAAGATAAAGACTCTTCGATTTTTCGAAAGTTTGAGCACTAACCTCATCTAGTTTAGCAATAGAATCAGGCGAAATGGTCATTAATACTGTTTCGCAATATTTTGTAGCATGAATCACATATTGCTCCATGTTGTTAGTGCTACTGTAATAATCCATATAAAGTTCTTCGTTTTGTTTAGTTTCAGGAGATGCGGGCAAATTTATGTTTGCCTCAATTACTTGTTGCAATAACTGCTCATTTTTAGTAGATTTTGCCTCCTTAAATGAGTTATAAACTGCAGATGCAATTATCGAATTACTAAAATACCCAAGCTTTGGAAGGATGGAAAAAGCATTTACCTGTAAGTTTTTGTATGCAACTGAATTTATTTTCATGTTGCCCTTCTCCATTTTGTACAATTCAATTACTTCATTAGAAGAACGTTTATTATTTGGCAACAACGTTAAATACTCATCAAAAAGCTCGGTATTTTTTATACCTAGTTTAGTACGTTTTTGAATATAGGCATATAGGAAGGCGGTATCTTTTTTCTTCTTTGCATATTCTTTATCCCAGGTAGAAATTGGTTTACTACTAGTAAGTTCATCGTTAACGGATACAGAAAGTGAAATAAACTTATCGGCATCCATTCTACCAACACCTTTCATTATTAATGATTTATCTGCTTTTATAAACAGATAAGTAGGATACGCATTCACTTCATAATCCTTTGCAATAGTTACTCCCTCGCCTTTTTCGGCATCGATAGTATAGCAAACAAAATTCTTGTTATATGCACTTCCTACCGCTGCCAAAGGAAATACTTCGCTACTCATCATCTTGCAAGGTCCACACCAAGTAGTAAATACATCAACAAATATGGGTTTGTTAGTTTGTTTGGCCTTTTCCAAGATTTCAGCCCACGTTCCGTGTTCGAATTCTATTCCCTGCGCATAATTTACAACGGTAATAACCAAGGATAATACGACTAGCAATGTTTTTTTCATTAGATAATTTTAAATAAAATGAATTGTTTTATTAAACAAAGATGGAGAATTGTTGGATATAAAATAATCAATAGGTAAAATAAATGTAAACGTGCCATTTATTTCATCGATTGATTAGAAAGATGTTTCAGTATTAGCTTACAAATATCTTATTAAATTTGATGATGACTCTACTAGATAAGTTATTTACAGTGCCGAATATGTTAGCTATTAGCAGCAATCTTTTCATTTATCAAACAACTAATTCCTAGTCTTTCATATCTCCCCTATTCCTTCACAAAGCCTGCACTAATCACCTTGCCATCCGTAGTTTGTACACGCAATTGATACGTTCCTATAGGCAACCCAACCACCGAAAGCGTTTGATTAGTAGCATCCTTTAAAGTTTGTGTTTTAAGTACCCTACCCAAATTATCAATCACCTGAATAGAAGCTATATGACTACCCTTAATCATCAACTTATCCTTACTAGGGTTTGGAAAAACTGATAACTGATTACTGTTTACTGTTATCTGCACAGAAACCACTTTGCTATAAGTATACCCCCCATCCTTATCCACGCTTTTAAGCCTGTAGTAGTTAATGCCATTGGCGGGGTTGTTATCTGTAAAACTATAACTATTAGCCCCACTGCCTATTGCTTTTACTATACCTAAATCTGTAAAGGAACCACCATCAGTACTGTGTTGAATAATAAAGTGGTGTGTATTTAGTTCGGTTGAGGTGTGCCAGTTGGTTGTAATTGTTTTATTATTTGCTATTGCAGTAAAGCTAGCAAGGGCAATTGGTACAGCCCCACCACTCACTTTTCGTATTCGGTTGTTGAAATAATCCGCTATATAAATGTTCCCCGCAGCATCCACGGCTACCCCTATTGGTTGAGTGAAACTGGCACTTGTGGCTGCGCCTTCATCCCCGCTATAACCAGAACTTCCATTGCCTGCTACAGTACTGATGATACCATTGGTATCCACTTTCCGTATTCGTTCGTTAAAATAATCAGCTATATAGATGCTCCCCGCAGCATCCACCGCAACGCCACCCACACCAGCCAATGCCGCACTTGTGGCCACGCCCCCATCCCCACTATAACCCTGTGTACCATTGCCAGCCACCGTACTGATAACCCCGCTGGTGTTCACTTTCCGTATTCGCATGTTGAAACCATCTGCTATATAGATATTCCCCATAGCATCCAAAGCTACTTCGTATGGGGTATTTAAACTAGCACTAGTGGCTGCTCCCCCATCCCCACTGTAACGACCCGTTTCAACACCAAATGGGCTATTACCCGCTACCGTACTGACAATCCCATTGGTGTCCACTTTCCGTATTCGGTTGTTGTATCTATCCGCTATAAAGATGTTACCCGAAGAATCAACCGCAACTCCATTTGGAGACCAAAAACTAGCATTAGTAGCTGCTCCACCATCGCCAGTGTAGTCCTGTATACCATTGCCCGCTACCGTACTGATAACCCCGCTGGTGTTCACTTTCCTTATCCTATTGTTACGCTGATCCGCTATAAAGATGTTACCCGCAGCATCCACTGCTACCCCTGATGGTTGAAATAAGCTGGCACTAGTGGCTTCACCACCATCCCCACTGTAACCTTGTGTGCCATTGCCCGCTACCGTGCTAATAACCCCGCTTGTGTTCACTTTCCGAATCCGGTTGTTAACAACATCAGCTATATATAGGTTCCCTACGGCATCCACCGCTACTCCACTTGGATAAAACAAATTGGCATTGGTAGCTGCACCACCATCGCCGCTATAACCCTTTGTACCATTGCCTGCTACTGTAGTTATAATTTGTGCATTTGTTTTTGTAATTGAAAGAAGGATGCAGAAGATTGCAACTACATACTTTAGGTTTAATAGTTTCATAAACGATAATTGATTGTTTTAAGTATGATTTGTTTTTGCAATGATACTTATTATTGATTGATAAAAGTTTTCTGAATCAGGATTATTATGATTTAAGGATTTGGAGGATTGGAAGCCTTATTAATCCTATACATCCTGTAATCATACTAATCATGATTCAGAAAATATCGTAGGGACAGGTCGCGACCTGTCCCTACAAAACCTACAAAAAATAAATAAATCTTATTGTTATCGAATTGAATGTTTATGTTTGCTCCACAGCGGATTAAAGTAAAGTCTTTCGCACCTAGTAATAAACAATATTTTCGATACATTTCTATTAAGTTTCTTTCATATTAATTAAGAAACACCACAGCTGCCAAACAAGCTTTATTAAGCATCACACTCTTCGGGTATCAGTTCACAGAATTTTATGGGACAATCGGGCTATTTCATTGGGCTTGAAGTAGCATTTACAAGCAAATAAAATAATTTGCTGCCAGTACAACATTGTACTTAGTACCAATTACTTCATTTGCTGGCAGTACAACGTAGTACTTGTAGTAAATTACTTCATTTGGTGTCAGTACAACGTTGTACTTGCTGCAAATTGCGTCATTTGGTGTCAGTACAACGTTGTACTTGCTGCAAACTGCTTCATTTGGTGTCAGTACAACGCTGTACTTCCTATAAATTGTCTCATTTGGTGTCAGTACAACGTTGTACTGACAGTAAACAACAGTTTTCGCCCAAAGTACAACGTTGTACTGGCAGCAAATTATTTTATTCAATCAATCATCAACATTAATTAATCTTAAAACAAAAAAAATGAGCACTAGTTGGAAGTACGAATTAAATCAAATGGACATAGTATCAGAATCCAATGTATCGTTGGCAGTAAAAATTAGCCTACGTCACGACGCCGGTCTGCGCGTCATGTCCGCCAGTTATCCCGCCCTAGTGCCGATTTATACCCGTTACCACATTGTTCACCTTGCCTTTATGGATGGCTTTACCAATCTAGATAGTTCGGGTGCCATCAAACAGGGTGATAGAATATCGGTGGAGGAAGTGTTGGCAACAGCCAAGCTTGACCTTACGAATGTTTGGTTGCCAGCCATACTAACCTTGCACATTAAAACATCTGCACGTTACAAACAAATATTGCCCAAGGGGATGACACCCTTTAATACCAAAGGCGTGGACGCTAGAATTACTGCTTACGACACACTTTCTAAAAACATCGGTGTAGAAGCGGCTTTGGCTGTAATAAAAGGACATGTGGAAACCACCTACAATCTTTTGTTGACAACAAGGGAACAACAAACTGATGCCAAGACGAGCACCAGTAATACCAGCGGCACGCTGGAAGTATTGCGTACGGCAGCAATGGACATGCAATACAGGGATTTGGGATTTATAATGGATAACTTTTTTGACATTAGGGAAACACTCTTCTCGTTGGTATTCGATTTGGTATCCATTCGCTCTAGTAAGCAAGTAATATTTACAGGCAAGCTTGGGGCAGGTGGAATAAAGGGCGTACTGGCATACACGTTTGTGGTTACAGATACCATGAGTGTGAAGCTGCCAAGGGAAGCAAAACTGTACCTAAGCAACACCATTGGTGGTATGACTGGCACACCTATTACCGTGCTAGGAAACATAAAAACATTGGTAAACATTGCCGACTTTGGCGTTACAGATTATGCCAACTTCCGCTACCTAACGGTGGTAAACCAAACAACACTACCATCAAGTTATAGTGTAACGTTGCTTTAAGAAGAGTAGAAAGTAGAAAGTAGAAAGTAGAAAGTTTGTGGTGTATAAAAATAAAAAGAGGCAGTGGGGTAATTAAAATTCCTTTACTGCCTCTTTTTATTTCTATTTTCTAGGTATGCTTATTATTATATGGTTGCGTATTAATACTTATAATTCTGAATTAAGAATGGATTCCTATTGGTTTCTGAATATGGAATAGGCAACAAACTAAGACGCAGATAAATACTTGCCATCGTGCCCCCCCTATTGATAGTTTTTGTTTGTGTATTGTAATGAAGGAACCCATAAGTAGTTGCAGGATCGGATTTTGATGGATCATGAACTCTATTTAAGTCGAACATTCTATGTCCTTCAAAAGCAAACTCTTTTCTATCCTCCAATAATAACAAAGGGAAAAAGGTGGTTGCCGTAGTAGGCGAAGCACCAAGTATCTCGTTTCTGGCAGAAGCAACTGTCTTAATATCATTATACCCAGACGGAATATTAGAATATCCTAAGGCCTCTGCTCTAATCAAGTACATTTCAGACAATCTGAACAACTTAATATTCTCCTCATAATTGGTGATGTTACTGTATTTATTGATAATGTAACAAGGGTTTTCTCCTCCATAGCTATTGCGTCTGCCAAGGGTTACAAAGCCTCTTCTGGCATCGGCAGTATCGTATATTTTAAACATGGTATCGGGAGCAAGCATTTCTCCATAGCCATTCTGATTAAAAATATAGGCAATACTATTTGACCCTTGGTTGTTGTAGGAAGTGTTTGCCAGCTCGAAAATGCTTTCATTATTTCCCTTGGTATGGAAGTCGTTTACCAATGTAGAAGCAGGTAACAAGGAGTATCGACCACTATTAATAACAGCCGTTGCGGCCTGTATTGCCTGGCTATACTTTGCTTCGTATAAGTAAACCCTTGCAGCCAAGGCAGTAACAGATATAGCATTGAGCCTAATTTTAAACAGTGTAGGATCTATTTGCCCCCTAGACATCACATCGCCTTTAGCCGGAAGAAAGTTTAACGCACTAGCAATATCACTTTCTATTTGGGTATATGTCTGCGTTATTTTAGACCTAACAGGATAAACAATTTGAGACATATCCTGTGGGTATGAATTTAAAACTATTGCAGCCCCCAAATCGGTTGTTACACCCTCACCAGAAGTATCGACTGTCCTGTAATTCATCTTGGTATATGAATAAGAGAAAAAGCGAGCCAAATCGAAATATGCCAAAGCCCTCGCAGCATAAGCCTCCCCTATCAACTGACGCAACTCTAAAGAATCTGTACCTGTGGCAGGTAAGGCAGGCGCTTTATTAATAATTGTATTGGCATTGATAATGATGGAATATAATTGATTCCAAAGACCACTTGCATAAGAATCGCTTGAGGTTACAGACGTTGTAGATTGATTAGACCAACCAGTGAATCTGGCACCAGACTGAAGACTTCTGTAAACATTATCGGCCATAAGATCGGGTAACAAAACTGCCGTTCTGCCGTAATAGCCATCATTTGCCATGTTTGCATATAGTCCATTTACGGCCACACGAACATTGTAAACACTGGTGATAGCACTATCGGCAATGATGGCGGTGGAGGGTGTAAAATTGGTAAAATCTTTACTACAAGAAACTCCGAATAAGAGTATCGTTACTAGTGGTATAAAAGCTTTTAATATTTTCATCGTAATTTCTTTAAACTGTTCGTTACTAGAAGTTAATGTTAGCACCTAAAAGTATGGTGATACCAGATGGTGGCCTTAAGTTGATGGTACCATCCACAGGCGTTTCTGGATCGTAATATAAGCGCTTATCTTTTCTGTAAGTGTATAGATTACTAGCCCTAAGATAAACTTTTGTGGTAGATAATTTAGCTTTCGATAAGATACTTGCAGGAAAATCGTAGGAAAGCATAATATCTCTAAGCCTTATGTAACTTCCATCATACAAAAATCTGGTTGATGGTTGATTAGATTGTCCTGTTTGTGTACCCAAATAAACCGGAGCAGGTACATCTGTTTTATCGCCCGGCTTTCTCCACCTGTGCAGATAATCATAATAAGAAACATTGCCAGTAGCACTAAAACCGGTAGAGCCATCGGAACTATTAAATATACCATTCTCATCATAAATCTTATTACCCCAGCTAAAATAAATCTGAGCCATTAAGCTAAAGCGTTTGTAACTAATTATATTGGTAAATGAACCATAAAACTTTGGCAAAGCACTTCCTTGTTTTGCATAAGCACCCTTAGACCAGCTAGAGGTATCTTTAACTTTACCAGCCGAATCTATTTTATATCGCCACAATGATTGACCATTAGCACTGTCTACACCATCATAACCTTTTAAATACCATTGATAATAATCGCCACCTTCTTCTCTCACATAGTCGCCAGCTGTAGACCTATTATATTTCAAAAGTTTGTTATGGTTTACAGAAAAATTAACTTGGCTTGTCCATTTAAAGCCATTTTGCTTTCTTGGAATAACATTAACTGTATTGATGATTATTTCGAATCCTTCGTTTTGCATTTCAGCAAAATTACCACTCACAGAACTGATACCACTTGTAGCTGGCAAGGTTCTGTTTACAATTAAATCCGTTGTTTTACGGGTGTACCAATCGAAAGATGTAGCAATTCTATTCTTAAAGAAAGCAGCTTCGAAACCAAAGTTCAAAGGATAGTTCTTTTCCCATGTAAGTGCATCATTCTTTAGTTGAGAGAACGTCATACCGGGTTGGTCATTGTAAGAAGTGGTAATATCATATAAACCATAAGCTCCATAGTTCGATAAACCAATTGAGTTTCCGGTTCTACCATAACTACCCCTAAGCTTTAGTTCGTATACCCATTTTACATTGAAAAAATTTTCTTTATACAAATCCCAACCTGCACCTACACTCCAAAATTGACCATCTTTTACTGCACCAAACCTAGATGAACGATCATTTCTGGCTGAAGCAGAAAGGTGGTACCTGTTTTTAAAACTGTATGTACCATTTGCAAATTGAGAGACCAAGCTACTAGGTTCTACTGTACTTACTGGTAAACCCGGACGAGCTCCGTCTGAAATAGAATACAAATTGATTTGAGAAAGATTGAAGGCTGTAGCATTTATGTTTGCATCGGTTCGTTTAGAAGCTTCATAACCTGCAAACACTTCGAAATTGTTGCTACCATTTATGGTTTTCTTGTATCGAACAATATTAGTCCATATCCAGTTTGCAATATCTCCAGCATAATTACTGATAGAACCTCCCGAAGAAGTATTTGCATTACCATAACGAGGATCATTATAAGCTAAATTGTAAGCATGACTAAAATCTATACCCAAAGTAGTTTCATAAGTAAGGCCTTTAGCCACTTTATAAACACCGTTCGTTACTCCTCTTAGTACGTAAGTTGTGGTTCGCCTTTTATTTGCATTCTGAATAGCTACTGGATTATAACCGCTATTAAAATCGGTTCTGTAAGTACCATCTGAATTGGTAGGAGTTAACCAGTTTTGTAACCTATACATTGCCCTTGTTGGATTCTGGAACACAGCACCTACAATAGAGCTATTTGCCATTTGATAAGTACCCGCAATACCTGCACTAAGAGAGAATTTATCAGAAACATTATGTGAAAGATTTATGAGGGTAGTTATTTTTTGGTAATCTGTTCCTCTTTGAATACCATCTTGTTGATAAAACCCACCAGAAATATAGAAGGTAGTTTTTTCATTACCTCCACTTGCATTTATTGCAACATTGGAGTACTTGCCCGTACGAAGTACTTGTTTAAACCAATCTGTATTGTGGGTAGTATCTGGCACATTTGCTGCAAGGGCAGTATTAAAATCATCTTGGTTATAAACTGTAGAATTCTTCCAAGCGTCTCTCAAATATTCCAGCATCTGAGATGTAGTCAGTGTCTTGAATAAAGGATTGTTAAGTGTGTTTGTAAAAGTGATACCTGTTTGAATTCGGCTATCTACCAATGTTCTCTTTCCTGCTTTACCCCTTTTTGTAGTAAGCAAAATTACCCCGTTAGCTCCTCTAGAACCGTACAAAGCTGTAGCAGCAGCATCTTTTAAAATTACGGTACTTTGAATATCTAAAGGATTCAAAGCTGCGATTGTATTAGAGTTGAACCCATTAGAAATATCGCCAGATACAACTGGTATACCATCTATAACGTACAATGGTGCACTAGATGCACTCACCGAACCAATTCCCCTTATTCTGATAGAAGGAACTCCTCCCGGTTGGCCAGAACCATTAGTGGACAATACACCAACTGCATTACCCTGTAAGCTTTCTTGGAATGATGTTCTAGGTACATCCTCCATCATTTGTTGTTTTACTGTTGTGGCTGCTCCTGTAAATGTAGAACGCTTTTGAGTACCATAAGCAACAACCACTACATCGTCTAAATCTACCGCGGCTTCTTGAAGTGTAATGCTAATAATACCAGACTCTGTTGGTTTTACAGTAGTAGCAAGAAAGCCTACAGCAGAGAATTCTAGGGTTGAATTATCTGGCACATCCAAAGAGAACGTACCATCAGACTTAGTGGTGGTACCTATTTTTTTCCCTTTAACCTTTACCGAAACCCCTTCTAGTGCGCTACCATCCTTGCTAGAAACAACTTTGCCAGTTATTCTTTTTATAGGAGCAAAAAACTCAGAGCTAATTGATGCAAACCTAATTTCTCCAAATGGTGTCTCAACCAGATTATAGAAATTCTGTTCTTCGGTTTTAGTATTTGAAGATTTGTCTGCCGTTATTACAAAAGTATTCTTCGCTATCTTTCTATATTTCAAGCCAGTATTTTTCAATAACTCCAATAAAATATCGTCTATCTCCCCTTTCATGTCAGGAGCATTAACCTGTTTATTAGCTATAGTAGAGTCCCCAAATAAAAAGTAAACACCTTTTGCTTTATTTAAATCTTTCAGGACAGCAAAAAGGCTTTGCTTTTGCTTTTGATCATGAGACTGTTTACTTACAGCATAATGAAATATATTCTTATCGTTATTGTCTGCCTGTGCAACCACAATCTTTACCAAAAAAGATAATAGCATCAATAACTTCACCCTGCTTGATACCAAAAAAGAAATATTCATAAACAGTTATTTAAATTATTTAAAATACCCTACTTATCTACGGCAAATTGATTGTTAATTTATTATCCTTGTGAATCAGTTTAAGGTCTGATGTAGCTTCCAATGATTCAATTAAAACATCTAGGTTGTCATTAGGAAGTATACCAGTTACGACTTTAGATTTTAACCTAACACTATCGGTATGCAACACAACGTCCAAGCCGTACAACTCCTTTATCTTTTCGCAGACCTCAAGCATATTAGTATTCTCGAAGTAAAGTTTTTTATTTACCCATGCCAATACGTTTTCCTCCTTAGCAACGGAAGGTTTTACAAGACTTACATCTGAATTGTCTTTGTTTAAATTGATTGACTCACCCGGCAATAACTTAATATCATCTCTGTTTGGAAAATGAATAATTACTCCACCCTCTTTAAGCATTACTGTTGTTGTATTGCTTCTATTTACTACATCAAACTTAGTCCCAGTAACAATTACATCAAATTTATCTGTATGAACGATGAATCTTTTGTGATCAGACTTTTTAGTAACGTGAAAGTAGGCTTCTCCTTTAATCCAAACCTCGCGTTCATTACTTTTTTCCCAATTAGCAGAATACTTTACAAAACTATTGCTGTTTAAAAGAACCGAGGTTCCATCCGGTAAAACTCGTTCAGCTATTTCGCCATAAGCTGTCTGTTCAATTTTTGTTGAAAACAGTAAATTAAAGATATAAATGCTACCGATTATCAGTATCAAACATGCAGCAGCAAACATTAGCCATGTGTACCTTTTGAAGGCTATTACTTTAGTTGGTTTTAAAGAAATATCTAATGATTTAAGCAATCTGCTTTTTTCTTCTTCAATCAATAACCCTTCAACATCTTTTTCTTTTAATTTCAAATTTTTAAATAACTTCACCGCATCATCAACTTTACTTTTCAGCTCTGGATGTCCCACCATCCATTGCTCCCATTCAAAAGCTAGTTGAGAGTTTTGGTTCGAGGCCCAAGCAATAAAACCCTCGTCTACAATGATTTCTTCAATTTGTTTCATAGCTACACTTTTCTTCTAAATTTATAAACTTGTGCTAGATAAAATATAAATGTAACATAAGAAAATAAAAAATAATGAACGAGAAGGGAAATGACATTTTTATTTGGGAGCGGTTCAGGCAAGGCAATAGAGATGCATTGGCTGAATTGTTCTGCAAGTATTTTTCCGAATTGTTTAAATACGGATGCAAATTTACTGACGACACTGAAGTCATTAAAGATACTATGCAAGAACTCTTCTTAGACTTATGGCACCAAAAGGCACCCCCTCCTGTTAACTCTATTAAGGCTTATTTGATAAAAGCCATGAAATATAAGTTGCTAAAAGTAATTGACAAGGCAAAGAAAACAAGTAGTATTGACGGACATATGAACGTTAACTTCGAAATCAGTCATGAGGCTTTTATTATTACTAGTGAAGAAGGCAAACGAAAAGTAACACAACTAATTACAGCATTGGAGAAACTTCCTAATAGGCAAAGGGAAATTATTTACCTGAAATATTACCTTAACCTAAGCTATGAGGAAATTTGCGATATTATGCAGATACAGTACCAAGTGGCTCGTAATCAAATATCTCAAGCTATTAAAACTTTGAAACAAATAGTTGGTGGCGGTTTTTTACTTTGGATGCTACTTCATTTAAATGCAAGCACTAAATAAACCCAATTTAATCAAACTCTTGCCAAACTTTATCTTTTTAAATCCACCTATTTAATGAAAAATTAATACTGAAGAATAAAATTTCATTTGCAATTTTAATATTATTGTGATCATGATAAATCCTAAATCTTGTGTCCTTTTACAGCGTAATACCAAATAAATAGGTAGCATGGCAATACACAAACCACAAATGCCAATTGATTTGCTAAGTGAAAACTGTCTTTCAAAGTGCCATATAACAACGGAATCAATGCGCCACCAACAATACCCATGATGAGCAATGCGGCACCTTGCTGCGTAAACTTGCCCAATTTATAAATAGCCAAAGGGAAAATGGCAGGCCACATAATGGCATTTGCCAAACCCAACAAAGAGATAAAAACGATGGCGATGTAGCCAGTTGTAACAAAAGCAAGTAGGGCAAACAGGATTCCGATGAAGGCCGCATACTTCAATGCCACTTGCTGGGTAATGTATTTTGGTATAGTAAAAATGCCAATTACATAACCCACCAACATGGAAACAAGGGTATAAGTAGTAAAATATTTGGTTTCATCTAGTGGTAAACCCATCGCCTTGCCATAGCTACCAATGGCATCGCCGGCCATTACTTCTACACCCACATAAACAAAGATGCACAACACACCTAGCAACAAATGAGGGAACTGAAAGATGCTTGTTTTATGGGTTTCTGTGCCATCAGGATTGGTTTCTTCCTCAGCTTTAATTTCTGGCAATGAAGAGAAATAAATAATAACTGCCAATATCAACAACACCACTGCCAACACGATATAGGGAGGAATAATTTTCTGACTTAATTCATTTAATAAGAGACCTTTTTGGATAGGATCGGTCGTTTGCTCTATGTTTTTCTCGATACTTCCAGCATTGTTTAAAAGAACTGCACCCAAAACCAACGGACTCAAAGCGCCTGCAATCTTGTTACAGATTCCCATAATGCTGATGCGCTTTGCAGCACTTTCTACCGGACCTAGAATACTTACATAAGGATTAACTGCTGTTTGTATTAATGCCAAGCCCATACCCTGGCTAAATAACCCAATTAAAAACAAAGGAAACTGTCTGGTGTAAGCAGCAGGGATAAAGATGAGCGACCCAAGTGCCATGATGAGTAGTCCTAATGCCATCCCTTTTTTATACCCTGTAGCTTGAAGAATGTAGGAAGATGGCAATGCCAAAAAGAAGTAAGCAGTATAAAATGCAAAGGTGACAAAGAACGCCTGCACATCGCTAGTGAGCTGGCAAGCCAGCTTTAAAAACGGTATCAAGGTACCATTTAGCCAGGTTACAAACCCAAAAGTGAAGAACAATACACACATCATGATGATGGGAGAAAGGAAAGTTTTGCCAGTTGTCTTTGTCATACTAATAATTTTTTAATGAAAATCAGAGGTGAATGTAAAGAAAAACTGTACTAAAAAAACTCTAAGTTCACAAATTGCGTAGTGCCTGCAAAATTGCAGTAGAAGAATGTGAAGGCAAGTTGACTGTATATGTTGTGAAGTACTTCTAACATTTTAAGTAGAAAGTCTTTGATTGTTGATGCAAAAAGAAAGGAGCCGCATATAAATGCAGCCCCTATTAAAAACAACACACAACACAATCTTTAATTATTTCAATTTACTTTTTGCAGACAACCCTAACATTCTTGCTGTTATGTTGCTACTTCCGTAAGTTATTAATAGTATAGTAAGCGAACTTGAAGGCATTAATATTGCCGCAATAAGTGGCGACAAATTGCCTTGCACGGCAAAGAATAATCCAATTAAATTGTAGGCTATCGACAGTATAAAACTTGCCATTACAATTCGTTTATTGGCTTTACACATCAAGATGAACTTATAGAGATTTGGCAATTGCCGTGCTTCTATAATGGCATCACTAGCAGGCGTAAAGTTGTTACAGTCTTCGGCAACTGCAATACCAGCATGGCTACTTTTCAATGCACCTGCGTCGTTCAGTCCATCGCCAATCATCATTACCTGCCCGCCAGCTTTCTGTAAAAGCTCTACATATTTCAATTTATCTTCTGGCTGCTGATGAAACAAAAGCGTTGTTTTAGCACCCGTCAATTTTTTTAAATTCTCTTCTTCTCCATCATTATCTCCCGATACAACTGATAGTTGATATTTTGGTTGCAATTGCTTTATCAACGATGGAATATCTTTTCTATAATGATTTTTAAAAGTAAACTGACCCAATGGCACGCCTTCTTGCGAAACATAAACAGAGGTCACTTCATTCTTTTGTATTTTTTGTCCAGTAATAAACGAGGCAGAACCTAATGCATACAATTCGTTTCCAATCATCCCCTCAATCCCCTTTCCAGTATGCTCTTTAAACGCTTGTACGCCTCTTTGAGAAATTGTTTTTTGGTTTAAATGCTTAACTAGCATTTTATTTAAAGGGTGATTTGATTGCGAAGCTAGTAAGGCAATATCTGTTATTTGTTTATCGTTTAGTGTTGCTCCCTCATAGGTAACATCTTGCTCTTGTATGGTGGTGAGTGTGCCTGTTTTATCGAAAACAATATTGGTTATTTTAGCTATTGCTTCTATCACTTGGGCACTTCTCAGATAGAAATGATTGTTGCCTAGTATCCTCAAAACGTTACCATTTGTAAATGTGCTAGATAAAAGCAAGGCACATGGGCAAGCAATAATCATGATGGCAGTAACGCCATTCCAAATCTTTGAGGAATCATGAAACCACCAATAAGCAGCTGTAAGGATTGCAATAGTGAAAACTATGTAGGTAAAATACCTGCTTAATAAATGCACAAAGGAGGGGTTTTCTTCTTCCTTATTGGCCTTAGCATCATCCTTGGTCCATAAACTAGTGAGGTAACTCTGAGAAACTTCTTTCATTACCAATATCTCAATGTTTCCACCTTTTTGTTTGCCACCCGCATAAACAATTTCACCCATTTCTTTTAATACAGGTATCGATTCGCCAGTAACAAAGCTATAATCTATAAACGCTTTTCCTTTAGTGAGGATACCATCAGCAGGAATCAATTCTTCGTTATGTATAAGTAAAGTATCGTCTAGTTTTATATTGGGCAGCGATGTTGGCACTTCCAGACCATCTTTCAATACACTCACTGCAACAGGAAAATAAGAAGTATAATCTCTCTCGAAAGATAATTGCTGATACGTTTTATCTTGTAATACCCTACCACAAAGCATGAAAAAAACAATACCTGTCATAGAATCGAAATAACCAGAACCATGACCCGATATTACCTCATAAATGCTTCTTCCAAAGGTTACAATAATGGCCAATGCGATAGGCGCATCAATGTTTAGAAATTTATGCTTTAAGCCTTTCCAAGCAGAAATATAGAAGGGCTGTGCACTATAAAAAAATACAGGAAGGGCAAGTAACACGTTCATTATCCTGAACATGGACTGTAAGTCTTGTTCAAAGTTATTCAATCCCAAGTATTCAGGAAAGCTCATCATCATTACATTACCAAAACAGAAGCCCGCAATCCCTAGTTTATAAATCATAGATTTATCTACTTTGGTTTCCTTTCCGGTAAGGTTATTCAGACTAATGTATGGCTCATAGCCGATAGATGTGAGCAGTTCTGCCACTTCTCGCAAGGAGATGCCTTTATTAAAAATGGCACTCACTTCTCTGGTAGTAAAGTTTACCGAAGAAGAGATGATATGTTTATTGAGTTTATGAAGATTTTCTAACAGATATAAGCAGGAGCTACAGTGCATTTGTGGCAGATAGAAGCACACATGCGTTTGGTCTTCATTGCTAAAAGTTACTAACTTCTGAGTAATGGTTTTATCATCCAAAAAGGCAAACTTATCTTTCCTTATGGCAACCTTTTGGTTAATGCCTGGTTTATCGTTCAGCGCGTAATAGTCGCACAAGCCTTTATTGTTCAGCAGTTGATAAACCATCTTACAACCTTGGCAGCAGAAGTTTTTATCATCAAACAATAAGTTTTCCGATGTGCATTCTTCTCCGCAGTGAGAACAGGTGACCGATTTAGTAGCTACTGTAAGCATATTCTGAAATGTATGCAAAAGAGCATAAATTTCAGTAGGGGTTTAGTGATGTGCCTCAATTGGCGACATGACTTTAATCATGCGTGGGAGGTTTGGTGGTTGCTTATTTAAGAGTAAGAATTATGGAGAGTAAAAAATCTCAACACATAGGTTCATAGGAAGATAGGTAACATAGGGTTGGTTTGAATTGTAATAGTCTTATTTTAAAGGGTGTGTGACTTAGTATTCTAAATTAATTCTCAATAAATTCAATGTGTTCATTTTCCTTTATTATCTCAATTAGTATTTGATAAACTGTTTGTCCATTATTTTCTAGATTTAAGTCCAAACAACTCTTGTGACTATCCTGCCAGATTAATTTTATTGGTTCATCATACTCATAAACACCAAATCCACCACGTAGCAAATCCCTAAACGCATTTAAGTTATGTCCAGTAACCCAATCGATATCTTTTGTTAAAACATTATCAATCTCGGAATAAAAACCTTCCAAAGTAGAAAAATTGAAACCATTAATCACGATTGTTTTCTTATTTATCATTTTCAACTTTTAACTAATAAACATTCATACATCAATCGTTATCACCTTCCTCCCCTTTGCAATAATACTACATATCCCAAAATAAACTCTCCCTTTCATTTCAACACAAATCACTACTATTTTCCTTCACTCAACCCTGCTTTAGGCAGTAAAACTCCATTTACCCCAAGATTCCTATACCATTCCTCTTCCGATATGGTGCCTGAACTTAAGTTCAACGCCTTTATTGCTTCCGATATAGCACCTGAATTTAAATTCAGGTGCTATATCGCTTCGGGAATGGTGCCTGCACTTTAATTCAGGTGTCATATTGCTTCCGATATGGTGCCTGAATTTAAATTCCGGTGACATATTGATAGCGATATGGTGCCTGCACTTTAATGCAGGTACCATATCGCTATCCAAAAAGGCGACCATAATATTTTAAAAAATCTAAAAGTGTGGGTATTTTGGTAAGATAATTACCTCTAAATGGGAAGGTTATGAGTTGTAATCTAACTAATATTAGATAATTCGTATTTGATAGTTAACCTAGTACCTTACTCTTACTCATCAATTCATCGAATACACTGGAGTAACTAGACCCAATAGGAATTTCTTTTCCTGCCACAATTATCTTGGCTTTATTAAACTTCTGAATCTTTGAAATAGGAATTATATAGGAACGATGTACCCGAATAAACTCTTGAGATGGTAGCTTTTCGAGAACACTTTTAAGGGTCATCAGCGTTAATATTGGCATCGGCTTAATGTGTATTTTAATATAATCGTCCAATGCTTCTATCAGGTCAATATCCTTGAGGTTAATTTTTACCATTTCGTAATTCACCTTCACAAATAAGGCATTCAAGTTTACCTCTTGTGTTGCTATAAACTCTAGCTTCTCTTTTGCTTTCTCTACTGCTCTCAAGAATCTGTCGAAGTCGAAAGGTTTTAGCAAATAATCTACCGCCTCTACATTAAATCCATCAACTGCATAATTGCTATAAGCTGTAGAAAAGATGACCTGTGGAGGATTGGCAAGTCTTTTATAAAACTGCATGCCATTTATATCGGGCATTTGAATATCAAGAAACAGTAAATCTATCTTATTCTCATTCAAATAAGCTTCCGCTTCATTGGGGTTAGAGAATACTTTTTTTAACTGTAAAAACCCGATTCTCTCGCAAAACTGAATAATAATCTTAAGCGCTAACGGTTCATCATCTAAAGCAATAGCTGTAATCATAACAAGGTAATTTGTAATTTAACGGTAAATAAATCGCCCGAATTATCAATATCCAAACTGTGCTTATCTGGATAAAGTAATGCTAGCCTTCGCTTTACATTATTGATACCTATTCCTGTTGTTTCTTGTGCATCGCTTTCAGAATGCACAATGGTATTGGAGGCAAAGAATACGATTGCTTTATCGCTTGCTTGCAGATTAAAAATGATAGTAGTAGCTTCTCTGGTACTTACCCCATACTTAAAAGCGTTTTCTACAAACGGTATAAACATGAGTGGGGCTATCATCTTGTCTTCTATCGATCCATTTATTGAGAAGTCAACAGATACTTTATCTGTAAGCCTATCCATTTGCAAATCGATGATATGTTTTGTAAACTCAACCTCTTTTTCCAGAGATACAATGTTACTTGCAGCATCAGAAATAATGTATCGCATAATAGCGGACAGCTTAAGGATAGAAGAAGCCGTTTTATCGCTGCCTGTTAATGCCAAAGAATATATATTATTTAAGGTATTGAAGATAAAATGCGGATTTACCTGCGATTTCAGGAACTGTAATTCCGTACCTAGCTTCTCTTTTTCTATCTCTTTAGTATTTGCTTCCAATCGAAGCCATTGTTGAATTACTGATACACTGGTACTAATGGCAAATACCAATAAAAATATCCAATATGATCCCGGAAAAAATTTAAAATGACGTCTACCATGCCTGTGAGGAGGTGGTAAATGATGATTGAACGATAAAGAATCGATAGGATGCTTTGAAAGGTCCTTTACTGCCATCGGCATCATTGGCTCGGGTGAAGGATCGGCAATTATTGAGGACAACCACTCTGGAAGATACAGAAATAAAACAAACAATGCAATTACGCATACAGTGTACCATATCCAATGTTTATTGAAGAAAAGCTTAGGTATTAATAAAAGTGTGTTGATATAGTAAAACACAATTAGGTATATACTACTTATGATGAGTACAGCCCTAAAGTGCATACTAAAGCCTACAGGTGAAGGAGAGTCTTTAGGATGTGGTTGAAAAATAAAGGGTAATAATAAAAAGCACGACCATACAGCTATATGTATAATTATCGTTAATATATTTTTAGTGCGTACTGATGATATTCTGTTCATTAAATCAAAAGTAAAAGCCTTAAAACATATCGTAGGTTAATATTGGCAAATGCGACGAATAATCGGTAAAAAATTAATACGACTCCTGCTCATTAGGGAAGTCATTGCCTTTTACATCTGCAACATATTGTTTTACTGCATTTTCTATCAATGGCTCCAAGTTTAGATATTGACGAATAAATCTTGGTTTAAATTCTGAATTAATACCCAGCATATCGTGCATTACCAACACCTGCCCATCGCAGTATTTACCTGCACCGATACCTATTGTTGGGATACTTAAACTTTCTGAAACTTCCTTTGCCAATGCCGCAGGAATCTTTTCTAATACGATGGCAAAGCAGCCGGCTTCTTCCAGTATTTTACAGTCATTCTTTAGCTTTTCCGCTTCTGCCTCGTCCTTTGCACGAACTGTGTAAGAGCCAAACTTATTAATGCTTTGAGGCGTAAGTCCTAAATGCCCCATTACCGGGATACCCGCACTCACAATGCGCTTAATGCTATCTGCCACTTCCTCTCCGCCTTCTAGTTTGATGGCATGAGCACCAGTTTCCTTCATTATTTTAATAGAGGATGCCAAGGCAATCTCTGAGTTAGATTGGTAACTACCAAAAGGCAAATCCACTACTACAAAGCTTCTTTGTACCCCTTTAATAACGCATTGGGCATGATAAATCATTTGTTCCAAAGTGATAGGAAGTGTTGTTTCGTTGCCAGCCATTACATTACTAGCACTATCGCCTACCAACAAAATATCTATTCCTGCGGCATCAAACAAACGAGCGAACGAAAAATCGTAGGCAGTAAGCATAGATATTTTCTCGCCATTAGCCTTCATTTTCAATAGTGTATTCGTAGTAATTTTCTTAACCGACATATTAAATTTTTTACAAAGAAAAGACTTTTGGATATGTGAAAAAGAAAGAAAGGGTTTTCTGTAGTTAATGCCAAATAGATTAAGGTTTTAAATGGATAAATTTGTACTTCATACTGACTTTATTGTGTATTACAAACCTTTCTGAGTTCTTCCCATAGCGATTGTTGCACATCGGGTACAGGGGCATTCATTTCTTTGTATTTTATGCAAAATAAGTCCGCATCATTTATTCGCTGATCAGTTAAGGGATGCGTACTCAAAAAGGACATGCTAGCAGGTATCTCTCTGTTGAGTTTTTTTAAATCCTCCATTAACCATTTCATACCAACTGGATTAATGTTATTACTAACCATCAGCTTCATTCCTTCATAATCTGCCTCCGATTCTAGTTGTCTTGAATATTTTAAAACCTGAAGCATATTTACATTTTCAATTAATCCTTTAGAGACACCATTAAAGTCTTTTGTAATAACTGAGAATAATAATGAAGTAGAAAAGCGTGAAGCCATTGAGGCTAAACTATGACGCTTATTTACATGCGATGTCTCATGTGAAAGTAAAGCAACTAATTCCTGTGCGTTTTCTAATTTGTTGATGATTCCAGAATAAACAACTATATGACCACCTGGCAATGCAAAAGCATTTACAATACTATCGTCTACCACTGTAACATTAATGGGATATGTTTTACTTAATTTTAAATTGTCGGCAAACTTTTGGATTATAAAAGTACCCGCAGTATCAATATGTTCTCCCTCGGTTACAGAACTGTAAAAGTTGTTACCAATGCTTATTTCTTCTTTAGCAGAAACAAACTTAAGTACTATGGGTGGCACTAAAAAGGTAAAAAATAAATAAACAGTTATTAATATTATAGCAACGCCACCACCTAAAGTGTACCACTTCTGTTGCAGCAACTTGGTATACCAAGTTGAATCTGCATTTTTAATTGCGGTAGCAAGTTCTACATAAAACTCACTATGTAATGGAACAACAATATATTCTGTAGCCCCCTTGTTTAGATAAATAAAAGCATTATTTTTAAGAACCACATAACTACAATCTTTTAACGAATAGCGTAACCCATTGTCTTGATTGTAAGAAGTATCGAATACATATATCTCATCTTTAATAACTTCAATCCTAACTTGATAAGACTTAGATGAAACCCCATTGAAATATTCAAACAAAGAATCTTCCATTTATATTACTATTCCAAGGTCTAGTATATCTGTTATATCATCACCTGTGGCGTTGCTGAAATCACTTTGAGATTGTTGCAATTCATCTAATGACATTTCTCCTTCTAGAACAATGTTATCAGTAAAGAATTTCATGGTTCTAACTATTGTCCATGGAAATGCAATACCAACCGTAAATACAATCAATAGAAGGTTAAGCACAACTAATTCAAAAAATCCTCCAACTGTAGCAATTGAGTAAAAGTTAATCTTTTTATCATCTTTAACCAATTCCAAATTATTTACAAAGTAATCGAACAACTTTTTCTGCCACCAGAAACCATAAATTCCAAGCGTTAATATGGTAAGCAGGTAACCCACTATTATTATGCTAAAATATTTGCCGCCATCTCCATGATATTTAAATGCAGCATCCCCTACTTTTATATTCTGAAAAATGTACTTTCTTAAATCCATCTGAAACCACGCACCATAAATACCTAATGTGATGATGGTAAGAAATAAACCTTTAATAAAAAGAAGCATCAATTCTTTTCTATCTCCAGTGTAGCCAAACCTTATTCCTTTCCATACTGTTTTTGCCATTCTGTATTTATAGGCACCATGTATAGCAATTGGAATAATGAAAGGAAGAGCTAAATATGGAAATAATGGCCCAAATTGAGACATGTGTAAGCCTATGGAAATATACAATCCCACGCCAATCAAAGCAATAAACAACAAGACTGCTCTTATAAAACCTTTAAACATCTCTTTTCCCGTACCAGTAAATGCAAAAGGATGCCCATCAATTGTAGTGGTACTGTACAAATACTGAAGTTTTTTTGCTTTGGCCCATGGATAGTAAATCCCAAGTGTGATGGCATTTAAGATAAAGTTTACTATCTGAATCTTAAAAAGGTCTATCCCTTTTCCCAAATAAGATAATCTGTACGTGTTCTGTTCCATAATTAGTTTTTTGTAAAACTTGTTGTTTTTGAATTGTAATAATACAGTAGAATATTTACATTATCTACTTTCCTATCAGATATTTTTAATCTTTCAGAAACTCATAAGCATTAAAGTGTTCTTTTTGGGTTAATACAATTGCTTTGAAAACTTAGATTAAGAATATTGCATCAAAGCCACTTTGAATATCAACTTAAACAAAGAGGATATAAAGTCCGCTTCTAGTACCAAAATGAATAACTTTTTATTTCCAAATAAAATTAAACATCATACTATTCAACTGTTACTATTCATGTATAACCTATCCGTTAAGCTTTTATGAATTTTCAATTACTTAACTTCTTTTTATAATATTAGACTGTAAAATTGCAGCGAATTATAATGATAAAGAAGATAGGAAACATATTATGCAAGACTTTTTTGGTACTGATGGCTGCATTGGTGCTGAACCAAAGTATTGATGAAATAGAGTTTCAGCCTTTTGAAAACAATAGCATTGGCAACTTCAACGACCTTAACTCTGCTGTAGAATACGTTTCGGAAATCATACTAGGCAACAAAGATGTGTTCCCTGAATTTAAAAAAGAAGCTACTAGCAAACATTCATCCGTCTCAAAACATATCGTAAGTAGCAAAATGTTTGAGCCCATTTTTTCACTAGTGGCCCCAACCCATTTTATTACGATTCGCACTTTTTCTTTTCCATTAGACGAGAAATATTCTTTCCTTTTCTCTAAAGAAATCATTCAGCCTCCTTGCATTAAAGCTTAGTTTCTATCCTTAGTGAGTTATAAGTAATAAGTTGTAGGTGTTAAGTTTAAAACTACTTTTCATCATTAAATAAATTACTCAAACTCCTTTGATAGTGTTTTATTGCTACTTCTAATGAACGCTTAAAGGCGTTGTCAACCATTACTATTAATTATTATTTATGGAATACAAGAAATCACTTTCTAGAAGAAAGAGGTATCTGTTAGCATTTGCCCTAGTTTTTACTATTGGCAATGCAGCTTTGGCGCAACAACAGCAGGATACCCTTACCCTTTCACTACAACAAACAGAAAAAGTATTTACGGACAGTAACCTTGTTCTACTTGCCCAGCATTATAATGTTGATGCGCAGAAAGCCTTGGTGGAACAAGCCAAATCATGGCAAAACCCTACGCTGAATACCGATTTCGGCATTGCTGCCGATGGTAAGTTTTTACAATACAAGAAGAATGCAGATGGTAGCTACAATGGTCAGTACTATATTCAGATACAGCAACTAATATTGACTGCTAAGAAGCGTGGCAAACTGATAGACATTGCCAATACCAACACAAGAATTAGTGAGCTTCAATTGCAAGATGTGCTTAGGAATCTTCGCTATCAACTGCACCAAGATTATTATACCATTCAACAGCAATTGGCTTTGTTGAATATCTATAAAGGTCAGTCTGAGCAATTGGACAACCTTTTAAATGGTATGAAAGCACAATTGGATGCCGGTAACATTGCCCGTAAGGATTTTGTGCGCATACAGGCATTGGTAATCTCGTTGAAACAGGACATTACGGAGCTGAAAAAGAGTTTGGCTGATAGCGAGAATGACCTAAAGACATTACTCCAAATTAAAGATGCCCATCTGTTTGTGAAACCTACAGAACACCTGACAGGTGAAGTTCCGATGCCCGACAACTTGGAGAGTATGGTAAATGTGGCAATGAAAACAAACCCTTATTACTTGTTGCAACAATGGCAAACTACCTATCAGCAACAAAACCTTTCTTATCAGAAGGCATTGAAAACACCTGACATTACGCTTGGGCCAAACTTCGACCGCAACTCCAACTTTGCACCTAACTATGTGGGGCTTGGGGTATCGTTGCCATTGCCTGTGTTTAATAAAAACAAAGGCAATATTAAATCTGCCGAGGCTACCGTGAAGCAACAGCAAGCCATTACACAAAGTGCGGAGACTGAGTTACGAAACAACATTAGCAATGCGTATCAAAAGCTGTTATTGAGCATTGAATTAGGTAATGGAACGCAGAAAGCTTTTTATAAAGACTACACTGAGATATATAACAACATGTTGGAGAGCTACAAGCAAAGGCAGATTAACCTATTGGAGTTTTTGGATTTCTTTAATGATTACTCAGATAGCCAGAAGAAGTTGCTTGACCAACAATTGAACCTACAGTTGGCTCACGAGGAGTTACAGTATCACGTGGCACGTTAATCGTTGACCGAAGAACCGTTGACCGATGTACCGTTATACCGCCTAACCGTTTACCGAAGCAACCCATACTGTCAGCGGCTTTCTGTTAACGGTTAGGCGGTATAACGGTACATCGGTCAACGGTTCTTCGGTCAACGGTAAGACGGTTAACTGTCAACAACAATTAACAACATTTAAAATAAAAAATAATGAAACGAATAACAACAGCAACAGCATTGATGGCTCTCATAATTATGACTGCTTGCCATGAGGCACAACCTGTAAAAGAAGAGGTGAAGAAGTTTGTACTAAGTGATAGTATGGCTAAAATGATTGCATTGGATACGGTGCAAAATAGTTTCATTGCTGATGAAACAACACTAAGTGGCGAGGTAAGTTTTAATGAAAACAATGTGATAAAGGTGTTCCCACGGGGGAGCGGACAGGTAATAGAAAGTAAGGTTACCCTTGGCGATAAGGTTACGCAAGGACAAGTATTGGCAGTGATAAAGAGTGCTGACATTGCAGGAAACTATGCAGACCTAAAGAGTGCTAACGCTGATATTGCTATTGCAAAAAGACAGTACGACAATGAAAAGAGTCTTTTTAAGTCTGGCATTGCTAGTGAACGTGAGCTAAACGAAGCGAAACAAAACTTGGAGAAAGCGAATGCAGCCAAGAACAAGATAGAGAGTACGCTCAACATTAATGGTGGGCAAAACACCACTTCTGCTGGCACATACATTCTAACATCACCTATTAATGGATATATCGTAGAGAAAAAAGTAAATACTGGCAGTTACCTCCGTTCGGATATGGGCGACTATCTGTTCACTATCTCTAACCTGAAAGATGTATGGATTAATGCAAATGTTTTTGAGGATGACATATCCAAAGTTAAAGAAGGATATGATGTGGATGTTTATACGCTTTCTTATCCAGGTAAATCCTTTAAGGGTAAGATTGATAAGCTCAGTGAGGTATTGGATCCTACCAATAAAACAATGAAAGTGCGTGTGAAGTTGGATAATTCAGAGGGATTGTTGAAGCCATCCATGTTTGCGAAGGTGGTGGTAACCAATGAAGAGGAAAAGAAATCGCTGTGTGTGCCTACCAAAGCACTCATCAATCAAGATGGGAAAAACTTTGTGGTTGTTTATAAAAGCAATGACAATATGAAGATTGCTGAAGTAAATGTATCTAAGATTGTTGATAATAAGGCATTTATAACTGGCGGAGTAAATCAGGGCGACAAAGTAATTGTCAACAATGAATTGTTGGTGTTTCAGCAACTTTTAGATACACCTTGATAGTTGTTAGTTATTAGTGGTTAGTGGTTAGTTGAGAGTCGAAAGTAAAAAGTCGAAAGTTTATAGGCGTAATTCGTAATTCATTTTATCATTCATAATACTCTCCATAATACCCCTTTAGGGGATGGGGGTTAAATCATAATTCATGAATAAGTTTATCAAAAGCATCATATACTTTTCACTGCGTCACCGTGCGTTCATATTCTTTTTGACGGCGGTGTTGGCAGTAATAGGTTTCATCAGCTATCAGAATACACCGATAGAAACCTTTCCCGATGTAACCAATACACAGGTTATCATCATTACCCAATGGCCAGGAAGAAGTGCCGAAGAGGTGGAGAAATTCATCACCATACCCTTAGAAACCGCGCTTACTTCCGTGCAAAAGAAGAGTAACCTACGCACCACGTCTTCGTTTGGGTTAAGCTATGTCCGTATCATTTTTGATGATAATGTGGACAATGCCTTTGCCAGCCAACAAGTATTGAGTAGGTTGAACAATGTAGATTTACCAGACGGCATCAAGCCCGAAGTAGAACCTCCTTATGGCCCAACCGGTGAGATATTTCGTTATACCTTAAAGAGTAAAACCAAGAGTGTAAGGGAGTTGGCTACCATTCAGGATTGGGTATTGGATAAGGAGTTTAAACGTGTACCCGGCGTGGCCGACGTAAATAGTTTTGGGGGTGAAGAGAAGTGCTTTGAGATTAATGTAAACCCAAATTACCTCACCAAATTTAGCCTCACCCCCTTGGATGTATATAATGCCATCAGCAAAAGCAATATCAATGTGGGTGGAGATGTGATTGAACGTAACGGGCAGGCTTATGTGGTGCGGGGCATTGGTTTGCTGAATGATATTGGGGAGATTAATAACATTATTGTTACCAAAGTAAATGGTGTGCCGATACTGGTAAGAAACGTTGCAGAGGTAATAGAAACTGGCAAACCACGCCTAGGTCAGGTTTCTAAAGATACAGTGGGCGATGTGCTTGAAGGTATTGTGGTAATGCGCAAAGGCGAAAACCCTACCGAAGTATTGGAGCATATCCACGAAAAAGTGAAGGAGATAAACGAGGATATTCTACCAAAGGATGTAAAGCTTGTTCCATTTTATGATCGTACTACGTTAATGGACTTTGCAACGCATACCGTTATTCATAACCTGATAGAAGGGATCATTCTAGTTACCTGTATCGTGTTGCTTTTCATGGCCGATTGGCGTACAACCGTCACCGTAAGTATCATCATTCCATTGGCATTACTCTTTGCCTTTATGTGTATGCGGATGATGGGCATGACCGCCAACTTGCTCAGTATGGGTGCCATCGATTTTGGTATCATCATAGATGGTGCGGTGGTAATGGTGGAAGGACTCTTTGTGGCACTTGACCACAAGGCTAAAGAAGTGGGGATGGAACGCTTTAACCGTATGGCAAAGCTTAGCCTCTTCAAGAATGTAGGTGCCGAAATGGGGAAGGCTATCTTCTTCTCCAAAGTCATTATCATCACTTGCCTTATACCAATCTTTGCTTTCCAAAAGGTAGAGGGCAAAATGTTCTCTCCGTTGGCATTCACGCTAAGTTTTGCCTTGCTGGGTGCGCTGTTGTTTACGCTTACCCTCGTTCCGGCATTGTCTAGTATTCTTCTCCGTAAGAATGTCCGAGAGAAGCACAATGTGGTGGTTGAATTCTTCGAAAACGGCATCAAACGCCTATATTTATTTGCCGCTAAAACGCCTAAGCTGAGTGTAATAGTAGCCGTTGCAATAATGGCTGTCACCTTCTTCTCGGCTAAGTTTTTAGGCAGTGAGTTCTTGCCTCAATTGGATGAAGGCGCTTTGTGGGTAAAGGCGCAGTTGCCTATGAGTGCTTCTCTTTCTCAATCAAAAACGATCTCCGATAAAATGACGGAGATATTGCGCAAGTTTCCGGAAGTAAAACATACGCTTGCACAGATAGGCAGGACCAATGATGGTACCGACCCTAAAGGCTTTTTTAATGTAGAGATAGCTGTGGACTTGAAAACAAAAGACGAATGGCGCAAAGGTGTTACCACCGATAACTTGGTGGATAGTATGGATGCGCAGTTAAGTAAGTTGCCCGGGTTGTTGTTAAACTATTCGCAGCCTATCCGTGATAATGTGGAGGAGGCGGTGGCAGGTGTGCCAGCATCATTGGCAGTTAAGATATTTGGCAAGGACTTTCACACTTTAGATAGTTTGGCAAATAGGGTGCAGTCTGTTCTTGGCAAGATACAAGGCATTGAAGATTTGGGTGTGCTGCGCAATTTGGGTCAGCCAGAGTTTAGAATAGAACTCAATCAAGAGAAAATGGCATTGTATGGTGTTAGTGTTGCCGATGCGCAATCTGTTATCGAGATGGCCATTGGAGGAAAGGAAGCAACGCAATTGTATGACGAAGAAAAGAAGTTCGACATCCGTATTCGTTACAGAAAGGAGTTTAGGGATACGCAGGAAAAGATTGAGCAACTGATGATTCCTACACAGGATAACACTAAGATTCCACTAAAGGAAATCGCCGATATACGTACCCTTACTGGCCCTGCCTTTGTGTATAGGGACAATAATGCTCGCTACATTCCAGTTAAGTTCTCTGTTCGTGGGCGCGATTTGGGTGGTGCCATTGTAGAAGCACAGGCTAAGGTGAATGCGGCGGTTCAGTTGCCTCATGGTTACAAGATGAGTTGGAATGGAGAGTTTGAAAACCAAGAACGAGCCATGGGCACATTAGCCAAGGTGGTGCCTATCTGTCTATTGGCCATCTTCCTTATCTTGTTCATCACTTTTGGCAATGTAAAGGATGCCATTCTCACCATCCTCAATGTACCTTTTGCATTGATAGGTGGCATACTTGCCCTGCATATTACCCGTATGAATTTCAGCATCAGTGCTGGAATAGGTTTCATTGCCTTGTTTGGGGTCTGTATCCAAAATGGGGTGATATTGATAAGCGTATTCCGCAAGAATCTAGATGAAGGAATGCACTTGGACGAGGCCGTTCTGCAAGGGGTAATCTCCCGTGTGCGGCCTGTGGTAATGACCGCTTTGATGGCTGCTATTGGACTATTGCCTGCTGCCATCTCTACCGGCATCGGTTCAGAAACACAGAAACCTCTGGCAATAGTGGTTATTGGTGGCTTGGTTACTTCTACCATTCTTACCCTTCTACTACTGCCCATCATTTATACCCTTATTCATCATCGCAAAAACAGACCGTTATTGAGGAAGACAGGCATTGTTAGTGGTTAGTGGTT
>CANCVE010000053.1 GCA_947381435.1 Chitinophagaceae bacterium | reverse complement strand
CCTTCTACAAGTGGCAACTATTATGCGTTACTAACAGATGACAATGGATGTACTACAAAAACAAAAACTATTACAGTTATTCAGTCAGGTTTGCCCAATGTAACTATTACAGCATCTGCCAATGCTGTTTGCGCTAATTCATCAGTTACTTTAAAAGCCTCAACCTCAAATATTGGCGTTACAACTTCCTATCAATGGTATAAGAATGGCGTAGCAATTAGTTCAGCAACAGACACTATTTTTATTGTAGATACGGTAAAAACAGTTGATAGTTTCTATTGTAAAGTTAGTGTTGCAACTAGTTGTGCTAGTCCTTTAGTGGCTACTAGTAACAAACTTTCTATTAATGTTATTAAGCCTAAATCAAACAATGTATCTATTAAAGGCTGTGATTCTATAACCTATAAGGGAATAACATACACATCAAACACCATACTTCTTGATACTTTGAAAAGTGTAGGGGGATGCGATAGTGTTTACAATACAGTAAATATTACCCTTAATAAATTGGCAATAAAAACAATTGTAAGCTCAATAAGTGGCTGCAATAGTTTGGTATTTAATGGCAAAACGTATAATAATTCCACAACTCTAATTGACACAATAAGGTCGGTTGTATTTGGCTGCGATAGTATTTATAATACGGTGACTATATCCATCATTAAGTTAACAACGAAGATTTATACTAAATCTGCCAATGGATGTAATAGTGTGGTGTACAAAGGCATTACTTATACTGCATCCACCGTTTTAAGGGACACAATAAGAAGTATTTATGGGTGCGATAGTATAATTAATATAGATAGGATTAACGTTTATAATACCACTGCTACGACATCCACTACCAATGTCAACGGCTGCGGTAGTGTAACCTACAAATCAGTTGTTTACACAGTTTCAACAGCTTTGAAGGATACCATCCGCACATCGGTGGGTTGCGATTCCATCTATAATGTGGTCAATATAAGCGTTACCACTAGCCCTACTAGGGACACTTTTGCAACCACTTGTGGCAATTACAATTGGCACGGCATCAATTACACAAGAGACACGGTAGTTACCAGCCTTTTACCTAATTATGTTTCAGCTACGCTTACTGAAGGATTTAGCGGCACTACCTCGGCAACAGCCCCAGCTGGCTGGACTTTCTCTTCTAGTCTAACCACATATCAAACTGCTGGTAATTTTGGTGCAGCATCCCCATCGTTAAAGTTTGCTGCCACTAACGATCAAATAACTACACCCACATTATCTTCCGCTGCCACGCAATTGAGTTTCTGGTTAAAAAATCAAGGCGCAACGGGCAGTTCCTTAAAAATAGAAGGCTACAATGGCAGCAGTTGGGTAACCGTAAATACCCTTACTACTTTCCCATCTACGGGTACCTACATTCAATACAATGCCACCTCCTCCCCACAATTACCTAATGGATTAAATCGTTTTAGGTTTACCTATACTAAATCCGCGGGCAATGTCGCCTTGGATGATATATCCATTATTTATAGCGGTAGCAGTGGTTGTGATAGTGTAATAGTACTACACCTTACTACTAAAAAGGCCACTACTTCTACTACATTAAAAACTATTAATTCAGGTGACTCTTATACTTTTAATGGAATAACATACACCCAGTCAGGAACTTACGTGGCTCATTTAACCAATAGTGTAGGGTGCGATAGTGCTGCAACTTTGATATTGACAACAACACTACCTGTTAGCCTCAACAACTTTGTAGGTACAGCGTCAAATAATAATATCCTCTTAAAGTGGCAGACTAGTACTGAAATAAATAATTCTCACTTCATAGTTCAACACAGTATTAATGGAAATTCATTCTCCGATATAGGTTCTGTAAATGCAATTGGTAGTGGTGCAAATGGCTATCAGTTTACAGATAATAACCCTAACAATGGCATTAACTACTACAGGCTAAAGAACATAGAAAAGGGTGGGTCTTTTACTTATAGCAAGATTGTGTCAGCTAAACTTTCTACTATCGACTCTCGACTTTCAACTATTTCAGTATTTCCAAATCCTGCTAAGGGTTCTGTAACAATTAATAGTAGCCATATTGCTTCAGTTCAGGTAGTTGATAATATGGGTAGGGTGATAAAAATTGTTTCTTTTAAAGATGCTAGTAATCCTATCTTGTCTTTATCTGGAGTGGCAACAGGGATCTATAACTTGAGAGTACAGTTTATTGATGGAAACTTTAGTAAAGTGGGATTTGTGATTAATTGATAATTTTTAATTTAGAATAAGCATGAGAAATAAGATTTACTTGTTGTTAATGGCCTTTTTTGTAGTAACAATCTCTGCCATAGCTGCTCCACCAAAGGTTACAAACTTTTCGCCTATATCAGGCAATGTAGGTACAACTGTTACCATCAACGGCAGTAATTTCGACTTAATTCCCACTTCAAACATTGTTCGTTTTGGAGTAACTTCAGCAACAGTGCTATCAGCTACTACTAGTAAACTCACCGTAAGTGTTCCAGCTGGAGCTAGCTATGCACCGATTACTGTTCAAAATAAATCGACAGGTTTGAGTTCCGCTAGTTCCTACTATTTTCTACCTACCTTTTCTCCAAACAAAGGCAGAATTCATGATACAGATTTTGTTGTAAAGACGGGTTTGAACATAAGGAATGGCAGAACTATATCAGCAACCGGTAGTGATTTAAACAGTGATGGAAAACCAGATTTGTTGGCTTTAGGTGGCTCCGACTTGTCCGTAAATAATAAATTATACATAGGCACCAACACCACTACTGCAGGCATTTCTAGCTTTACAAAAGACAGTGTTTTATTGGTTTCAACAGCGAGTTCAATAAACATGACTGCGGGTGATATTGATGGGGACGGCAAACCCGATGTAGTAGTTGCATTCATCGGATTGGGTAGCATTACTATCTGCAGGAATACAACTAGCACTGCAGGGGGAAAAATAACTTTTGCTCCTAACCTCAAAGTCAGCACAGTCGGTGCTTTTACTAGTATGGCATTGATAGATATGGATGGTGACGGTAAGAAAGATCTTGTTTCTTGTTCTAGTGCCAGCAACTTTATTTCCGTTTTGCCCAATACCAGCACTGCGGGAAATATCAGTTTCGGAGCACAAATAAATTTTATCGCAGGCAAAGGATCATTGAATATAGCTTGTGCTGATTTGGACGGAGATGGCAAATATGATGTGGTGTGTTCTAACAGAGGAGCCACTAGCATATCCGTTTTTCAGAATACCAGTACCGGCGTTGGCAATTTCAATTTTGCCACTAAACTAGATTACACAACTATGAAAGGGGGCATTGGGGTATCTATAGCAGATATTGATTCGGATGGTAAACTGGACATCGTTTCATCGAGTGATTCTGTAAATTATATTTCCATTTTTAGGAACCTATGCACACTAGGTAATATCAATTTTGCTCCAATGAAATATTTCTTTATTGGTAATAATATGAATTTTATCGGGTTGGGTGATTTTGATGGCGATGGCAAAATAGACCTTGCTGTCAATGCCAAAAGCATAAGTTATAGTACCTATTTCGGAGCTGCCATTGTTAAAAATATTAGCACACCAGGCAATTTCACATTTGAAACACCAGCGCTTCGTGGAGGATATACATATACAACCGGAGTTGGATTTGTTGGTGATATTACCTTAGACGGGAAGCCTGATATTGTCAATTACGGCGATGACTATGTCCTTTATTACGAGAACAAAATTGCTTTGGCTGGCAATGCAAACCTAGACACCGTCTATATTGCGGGCGGAACTTTGAGCCCCAATTTGCCCGACTATACCAAAACATCTGATTTCTTTGTAAACATGCCTTATGATAGCAGCATCGTTCAGGTATTTGCAGATGTGGTGGATACGGGTTATGCTAGTTTATCGGTACAGGTTAATGGCAAAGGATATAAGGCAATAACAGCAAAAACATACAGCCCGGTAAGCCTTGATCCGGATACCAACTACATCCAAATAAAAGTAACGGCACAAAATGGTATAGACAAGATATATACCATCACCGCCGTTAGGGTATTGCGACCACAACTGTTGTCAGCTTCCACCAACTCAGGAACAATAGGATCATTAGTTGCCTTAAAAGGGAAAAATTTATCAGTAAATCCTTCTGTAAGCATTGGAGGGGTAAATGCAGTAATAGTTAATTATACCGATAGTACGATAACGGTTATGGTGATGCCCAATACGCCATCCGGGCAAATAAAAGTGACCACCATTAGTGGCTCGTATACGTTTGGTGATTTCTTTGCGGTGACATCTACCTCCTATCCTAACCTATTAGAAGGTAGGCAATCAATTGTAGGCAATGGCGGTTATAACTTAGGCAATAAAGTTGCCCTAAGCGCAGATGGAAACACAGCGGTTTATGGTTGTATTGGGGCAGCAAGTGGGGTTGGAGCCACAGGCGTATCCAACAGGAGAGGCAGCAGTTGGTCAAACATTACACTCTATGGCGGCATTGGAAATAAAGGTACATCGAGCCAAGGAAGTTCTGTTGCAGTTAGTGCCGACGGAAACACTTTTATCGTGGGTGGTCCGGGCGACAACAACAATCTTGGCGCAGCATGGGTATTTGTTAAAAAAGATGGATATTACCAACAGCAAGGAAAAAAATTAGTTGGTACTGGATATGATGCATTATCATCTACTGTAGACATAGGATCTTCGGTTGCAATAAACGCAGATGGAAATACCGTTGCAATAGGTGGCCCAAGCAATAGTTATGATGATGGAATAGTTTGGGTGTTTTCTAGAAAAGATACAATCTGGACTCAACAAGCTATTATTACTGTTCCTATTTCTTCTGCACATCTTGGAGATGCGCTAGCTTTTTCTGCAGATGGGAACACCTTGTTGATAGGGGCAGATGGTGTAAGCAATAATATAGGTTCATCATTTGTTTATGTAAGAAATGGCACTACTTGGACACAACAAGCCCAACTTACAGGTACAGGTTATATTGGCTTAACAGTACATCAAGGTGCAGCGGTTTCGTTGAGTGCTGATGGTAACACCGCTCTTATTGGTGGTTATTTTGACAGTTCGGCAAGAGGAGCCTGTTGGATGTTTAAGCGAACTGGAAGTAGCTGGAAACAAGATGGCCAGAAAATAGTGAACGATTATATAGGCGATCACGGGCAATTTGGGTATTCAGTTTCATTAAATGCTGATGGTAATATTGCCGCAATAGGTTCTGTGCATAATTCCTTTTTAATTGGTCAACCTTCTATCTATAAAAAAGTGAATGGCAAAATGGTGAGGGTAGTAGATCGATTGGCTTCAACAGGATTAGTTAGTAGCTCTAATTCCTATTTTGGATCAGCTGTTGCTATTAGTTCTGATGGATATTCAGCGGTTGTGGGAGCTTCTGGAGATGATAGTAGAACGGGTGCCGTTTGGCATTATACGTCAAATATATCTAACGTATCCACTTTGTCTGCTCTAACTACAAGTGTGGGCTTCTTAACCCCTTCGTTTAATACTACGGTATCGAATTATAACCTAAACGCTGGTACGACTAGTAAAATTAGTGTGACTCCAACATTGACCGATTCTACAGCTACAATTTTGGTTAGCATAAATGCTAGTAGTGCAGTTTCGGTTTTAAACGGAGCAGCTTCTTCATTTCTTTCTTTGAATTATGGCACCAATACCATCACAGTAACTGTCATATCGCAAGCAGGTACTAGTAATGTATATACACTTTCTGTAACCAGAGACTGCCCCAAAGACACCACCACTACGGTTAAAAACTTATGTACAGCGGCATTGCCTTATTCATGGAATGGAAGTAGCTACACAAGCAGCGGTACCTACTATAAAACATTTACGGCAACTACTGGCTGCGATAGCGTTGTAGTATTGAATCTTACTGTTATCAACATAACACCTACCACTGCTACCTTAAATTTGAGTGGGTGCAACAGCTTGTTGTATAAAGGCATTACCTATACAAACAGCACCACGTTTATAGATACCATTAAAACAAACGATGGTTGTGATAGTATTTACAATACGGTTAATGTTTCCATTATCAAATTCACAACATCTAAAATAACTAAAACTGTAAGTGGATGTAATAGCTTAGTTCTTAACGGCAAAACTTTTACCAAATCCACTACCTACACAGATACCCTTCGTTCAAGTGTAAACGGTTGTGATAGTATATATTATACGTATAACATTACAGTTTATAAAACCACACCTATTACCTCTACCATCAATATCAACGGTTGCGGCAGTGTAACCTATAAATCGGTTGTTTACACTTCTTCTACTGTTTTGAACGATACCATCCGTACTGTAAATGGTTGTGATTCTGTTTATAATAGTATCAATATTACAGTTTCACCAACTCCTTCCAGAGACACAGTAGCAATTGTTTGTAACGGTTTTAGCTGGTATGGAACATATTATACAAGTGATACAGTTGTGTCACATAAAATAGTAAACTATGTTTCTGCTTCGCTGAAAGAAGGATTTAGCGGCACTACCACAGCAACAGCCCCCGCTGGTTGGACTTTTTCTGCGCCATTAAGCACCTATCAAACCACAGGCAACTACGGTGCAGCATCCCCATCCTTAAAGTTTGCTGCATCCAACGACCAAATCACTACGCCTACTTTGTCTGCCCCTGCCACGCAATTAAGCTTCTGGTTAAAAAACCAAGGCGCAACTGGTAGTTCTTTAAAAATTGAAGGCTTTAATGGCAGTAGTTGGGTAACTGTAAATACCCTCACTACCTTCCCTTCTACAGGTACTACTATACAATACAACGCCACATCTACGCCATCCTTACCCACAGGATTAAACCAGTTTAGGTTTACCTATACAAAATCTGTAGGCAATCTGGCATTAGATGATATTTCAATTTTATATAGTGGTAATGCTGGTTGTGATAGTGTAATAGTACTACACCTTACTACTAAAAAGGCCACTACTTCTACTACATTAAAAACGATCAATTCAGGTGACTCTTATACTTTTAATGGAACAGCTTACACACAGCCTGGTACTTATGTGGTTCATTTAACCAATAGTGTAGGGTGCGATAGTGCTGCAACTTTAATATTGACCTCAACGCTACCTGTTAGCCTCAATAACTTTGTAGGTACAGAGGCTGATAATAATATCCTTTTAAAGTGGCAGACTGGTGCTGAAGTAAATACTTCTCATTTTATTGTTCAACATAGCAATGATGGAAATTCATTTGCCGATATTGGTTCTGTTAATGCAATTGGTAGTGGTGCAAATGGTTATCAGTTTATTGATTACAAACCAAGAAACGGTAGCAACTACTATCGTATATCTTGTGTTGATAAGAACGGAAAGTTTACATTCAGTAGGATAGTTACAGTTCAAATATCAATTGCCAATTATCAATTATCAATTATACCTAATCCTGCCAGAGATTTTGCGACCATCAATTTTGGTAAACGAATAGACAAAGCTACTATTGTAGTGTATAACCTAACCGGTAAAGTAGTCATTACGCATTCATTAAATGGCTCAAGTAGTTACAAACTGAATACTCAATCTCTGGCAAATGGTGTATATGTTATTCAGGTAAATACATCAACAGATAGCTTTAAAGAGAAGCTATTGATTAATAAATAGTCATTTTCAAACAACAAAAGCTACATTTCTTTTACCTCTTAAATATTGAGGTATTAGAAATGTAGCTTTTTTATTTGTCTTATATTGTATCAATCCCAACTTGCAGGTTATAGTCACCCTAATCAGGTTTGCAACAACCAAGCGGGTTGTTTTATGATATGAAAATTGGTAATGATTCAGTCTTGTCTTGATTTCTATTGCAAGAAACAAAATAAATTGTCAATATGATTATTGTTAGGTGTCTCATTAGCATTGCAAGCAACGAATGAGTATTGAAAATGTGACAGGGCAAGTTTGTTTCCGTCCGCTGATAACCAAAGCTCAATACTGTTCCAAAAGCCAAATATAAGAAATGAAGCCCAATAGAATTACAAAAAGCCGAAGATAACTTCCGTCCGCCCATATTTTGGTAAACCCAGTGTTAGCGGTTCGGGCATTGTCATTTTAAATTTATAGTCTTTTTGCATTTTGGATAATTTGTACAACCTAAAAAGTTTCCGTATTGTCCGCTTCTCTTTGTCATAAAACCGCTTTGGCAACTAGAACAAAGTATCGTGTTTTCTAAAATTTCTATGTTGTTAAAAGTCTGATTGCAACTAGGATAATGTGAACAACCTAAAAACTGATTGTGTTTTACTGAATTTTGTCTAATTACGAGATGTCCTGTTTGACAATACGGACAATTTGTTTTGCTTACTTGTTCGTTGTTTGCAGTAAGTAGAAAATCGTTGTCTGTTGCTAATTCCTCTGCAAATAGTGAAACGTCAGTTGGAATAAGCAAAACAACTTCATTTTTCGTTCTTGTTAGTGCAACATAAAATAATCTTCGCTCCTCAGCAAAACGATATTCTTCATCATCGCTTAATAATAATGATAACATTGGGTCGTCTGTCATTTTGTTGGGAAAACCGAGTAAGTGATTTTTTAGGTTTAGCAAAATTACGTTGTCCGCTTCCAATCCTTTTGATTTGTGAACTGTAATGTATTTAATCTCAATATCTTCAAATCCCTTTACCTCTAATTTATCGGTACGTTCGTAATATGTTATTTTACTGTTTGGTGTGAGCTTTATAAATTCATTGATCTCAAAACTATGGCGACCTAAAACCAGAATAGGTTTGTTGCCGTTTTTGTCTTTAAGTGTTTGGAGTTCATTAATAAAAATGGCTTCTGCATTATCTTGTGAATAATAGACAAACTTAATCGGATTTTCCAAAGGTTCTTTTTTGGACTTCGGATTTTTCGATATTTGTTTGGTATTTTTTTGAATGTATTTTGAGGTTATATCAATGAGTGATTGCGAATTTCGATAGGTTTGTTCAATAAATAATTGCTCGTATTGGCCAACATATTTTTCAAAATTGCGGAACAAAGAAATGTCGCTACCTGCAAAACGATAAATAGACTGCCAATCATCACCAACACAAATTAGTCTTGCTTCTGATAACTCCCGAATTTGTTTAATTAGGTTGAATCGGGAATATGAAATGTCTTGGTATTCGTCAATGATAATATGCTGATAAGTGTATTCCGGTTTATTCTCTTTAACAATGTCAGTTGCCTGATTTATCATATCATTAAAGTCAATTTCGGTTTTCTCTTTGAGCAGATTGTCGTACTTTTTTAGAATTGGAAGTGCAAACTTTAAAAAGATTTCCTGTCTTTCGAGCATATACTCGTTTCCTGTTTTGTTTTTGTCAGAAAACAAGTCTGTAATTTCATTATAAGTGAGCAGTCTTGATTTTGTGAGATTGACAAATGTTGTGATAAGATTTGTAATTTCTTTTCCAAAATTCTTGTCATTGTCCGTAACTTTTGTGAAGATGCTTTTCGTATCTCTTGGCTTAAAAATTACATTTTCGTTTTTCAACATTTCTCGAAGTTTGTCGAGCAAAATATGGTCTCTGTTGAAATAGGAATATGTTTCTAAAAGTTTGGTGTTGTACGTTTTATGTGTTTTTCTTTTCAACTCCATTTCCTCGGCATATTTTTGCTCATTGAATGGTGTCAGCCATTTGGCTCTATTGTTTTCATCAACTCCAAAATGTTCTAAATAAATGTCGTAATCTTTAATATAAAAATCGGGGCGATACATAGTATTTCCGTAGGGATATGCTTTTTCGTATTCGTACTCAATACCGTTAAGATACAAGAAATTTGCAATGGTAAGTTCTTCAACGCTTTTTACTTTTTCGCCTTGAATGGTGTCAAGTTTAGCTTTTGCTATTTTATTTAACTCGGGTTCGCATTTAGATTTTAAAGTCTGAAAATCTACCCCTTTTTCGGTGTCTAATTTTTCGCCAAGCGAATTGTACTTTTCGTGTTCTTCTGGGATATTCATATAACACGCAACGTAAACGATGTATGCTTCTAATGCTTCTGAATTGTTGAAGATTTCTTTTTCTAAATATTCCTTGACAACATTGCTTAATGTGTTTTCATTTGTCAATGCAGGGACAGTTTCAAGGTGTTTTTTTAATGTGTCATAGCCAAGTTTATGGAAAGTTGTTGCTCTTGCTCCAATTCCAATGTTTTTTATCCGTTCATTTAATTCATCAACTGTTTTTTTTGTAAACGATAAAAGTAAAATATTTTCGGGTTTTACATTTTTTTGTTCAATTAGATATTTTACTTTTCCAAGAATTGTCAAAGTTTTTCCTGAACCAGCACCTGCAATTATCAGATTTGAATATTCATCTATTATTAGAGATGTTCTTTGTTGGTCGTCTAATTTTTTTCCTTCAATGTTGTCAAAATATTGGTTTAGTTTTTCCTTTTGAGATAAAACGTAGTTTTTGTTGTAAATTAAGATGTAATTGTCAAAGGATTGAAAAATGTCGTTGAACATTTTTACTTTTTCTTCTTTCTTGTAAAAATTAGATTTGTTTTTAAAGTATTGTCCAACAGCAGAGAAATTTGTTTTTATTTTGTCTCGTTGAACCCATGTAACATAGTCATCAAATCGTTGTACCGTGTCGAAAAAAGATGAAATTTCTTGTAAGTACGTTAGATAAGTAGTGTCTTGATATTTTTTCTTCTCTAATTGTCGGTAAACAATTAGAGAACTAAATATAACTGCAAAAATGATTATTAGAGTCAATATCATATTACATCTCGTGTCTTTGTCGTCTGTGTTGTCGTTTGTTGGGTGGTTGTCTTTGCCTGACCGCTAACGTTTGTGTTGACGCATGTTTGGTATCAAAGTCAAATTTTATATTATCCTTCAAACCCTTTACCCGCATCATTTCTATAACAAATATAGGGGTTTATTCGGGAGCGTACATTTAGTATTGTTGCTATGCGTACTTTCTGTATTGTTTGGATAAGTACATTTTGTATTGTTTTGCTTCCATTGTAATTTCTTCTTCTTTTCATACTAATAAGCCCACTTTTATACACTCCTCAAAATAAATAAAAAAGTTTATCCCATTACCAAATGTAATAGTACGTTCTTTGCACAGAACGATTGGTTTGGTGTAAGGATGCCGCCACTTTATTTGGGTCTCGAACTTTTAATATTGGGTCTTATGAATTACTTCTCTCCCTATTCGCGTTTCACTTGCAACAGTGCCTTCCTTAAGGTCATCAACTTTCATCTCCCCGCTGCACTAATTGTTACACAACTTCAGAAAGACGGCTAGCTTTTGCCTAAAACAAGGCTTGCTACCTTGCGTTTTGCTTCAAAAGTCAGTAATTCTACAAAAAATCCATAGGGATCTTGTATAAAAGCATCTGGATTTTTTGTGAATCTCTAGACATTGGAAGAAAATCCCTCTGGATTTTTTGTAAATCTCTGGATATTGAAGAAAAATCCCTCTGGATTTTTTGTAAATCTCTAGACATTGAGGAAAAATCCCTCTGGATTTTTTGTAAATCTCTAGACATTGAAGAAAAATCCATAGGAGTTTTTGCAAGATCCATAGGTGTTTTCCCCAAAATTGGCAAAAAAGAGCCCTTGAAGGCTTATTCAACATTTAAAAAACTCTCTATTTTTTCATTATTTAATACATTTAAAACAACATAAAATGGATAAGAAATCTTTTGTAATTAGAAATTATCACAAATTTTTAGTAAAACTTCCTGCCTTTGCCATCAAGACAAAGCAAGGGATGAAGAATAACCCAACCAAGTTTATACCAGCAGATATCCCCGTAGGCTATGCGGCATTGGGAGCGCTCATAACAACCGACCAAGAAACGTATGCCAACTGGAAAGCGGGTGGTGCGCCTGAGGAACTTCTTTTTAATACAGCTAGGGCTTTATTACTGGTAGCATTGGATGATAATGCAGATTATGTAGATCTTAAGGCTGATGGCGATGCTGCCATTATTAAATTGAGCGGCTATTCAGCTTCTTCGGTTACAGATGCAAAGGCACTATCGCCTGCACAACCTAAAACTATTACTGTAAATACTGGTGGCACTATGCTCTCTGGAAGAATGGACGCGGAATGTGAAAGAATAGATGGAGCAATTGCTTATGGCTGCATTGTAAGTGTGGGTGGACCACTGTCTGCCGATTTTGCACTGAACCTACAAGGGCAATTGAATGAACCCATTGGTGGCCTATACCCTATTATTCATGATGTAACCTTGCAACGCAAAAAAAGCTTTTGGAACCTTACTAAGGGAACTGATTACTACTTTTATTTTTATGTAATTAACGCAGCAGGCGTAGGTTCTTTGAGCGCATTTGTAAAAAGAATGTGTAATTAATTCTATAGTCAAAAGTCGATAGTCGTAAGTCGATAGTTTGGGAGTATATAAAGAGGCAGCTAGGAAAATATTACTTCTCAACTGCCTCTTTTCTTTTGACTTACGACTTATGACTTTCGACTAACCACTAATAACTAACCACTAACAACTCATAACTACTTACGCTCCTTCACTCAGTTCCAGCCACCTAAACTCTTTCATTCCCAATTCATTATCTATCGCTATTAATCGATCGCTGAACTTTTTTATCTCTTCGAACGGAAGATCGCCATTACTCATTTTTTCGGCAATGGTTATTTTCTCAGCCTCTAGTTTGGCAATATCCTTTTCTATGTTTTCAAACTCTTGCTTTTCTTTAAAGGATAGCTTTCTAGCTTGTTTTTCAGCAGGCTTATTCACTACCTCTACAGGCTTGGCAACAGGATCTGGCTGCGCATTTAGTGATGAGCCTCTCTTTTCTTTTTCCCTTTCCTCAATCCTATACTGGGTATAGTTACCCGGAAAATCTCGCACTTCTCCATTACCATCAAATACAAAAAGGTGATCTACCAATCTGTCCATAAAATATCTATCGTGACTGACTATTAGCACACAACCTTGGTAATCGTTCAGAAAACTTTCCAACACTGCCAGCGTAGGCAAATCCAAATCGTTGGTTGGCTCATCTAGTATCAGGAAGTTGGGGTTGGTAAACAAGATGGTAAGTAACTGCAAACGCTTCTTTTCGCCACCACTAAGTGAGTTTAGATAAGTATATTGCTTCTCGGGCGTAAACAAAAACAACTCTAAAAACTGAGCAGCACTAAGCGTACTACCATCTGCCAAAGGAAAGTTCTCGGCAAATGTTCTTACGTATTCTATTACCCGTACATTTTCCTTTATTTTAAGTCCTTGCTGAGAGAAGTTACCAAATATGATGGTATCTCCTACATTTACCTTTCCACTATCGGGCTTTTCTAATCCTAATAGGATATTTAGAAAGGTAGATTTACCAACGCCATTCTTTCCTATTACACCAATACGTTCTCCTTTACTAAATGTATAATCGAACCCCTTCAATATTGGCAAATCGCCAAAGCTTTTATATACTTTCTTTACTTCTAGCACCTTCCCCCCTATCCTACTCATCTTTACCTGAAGTTGCACTTGTGCATCTTCTATCTTTTGCTTAGCACGTGCTTCTACTTCATAAAAGTTATCTTGGCGGCTTCTACTTTTAGTAGTCCTCGCCTTGGGTTGCTTGCGCATCCATTCCAGTTCCTTTCTATATTGGTTTTTTGCTTTATCAATGCTTGCAAGCTCGCTTTCTATTCGGGCAGCCTTCTTCTCCATGTAGTTTTCATAGTCGCCTTTGTAGGTGTACATGTTTTCGCGCTCTAGTTCCCATATCTCAGTACAAACTGCATCCAGAAAATACCGATCGTGCGTTACTAATAAAAGGGTAATATTTTCCTGACCTAAATAATGTTCTAGCCATTCTATCATTCCCACATCAAGGTGATTGGTTGGTTCATCCATCATCAACAAAGTATGTTGGTGTTCAAAGCCAATATCTATCAATGTTTTGGCCAATGCCACACGCTTTCTTTGTCCTCCACTAAGACTTTTAACGTTGTTTTGTAAGTGATGAATATTCAGTTTACTCAATATCTGATGAACCTTAGCCTCATAATCCCAAGCACCCAATTCATCAATCTTTTCAATACAATCAGTAATGGCTTCCGCATCATCCGCATCCAAGGCGGCTTCATATTTACGCATCACACTCATAATGGGGTGATTGCTGGTAAATATATTTTCTAGTACTGTCTTGTTTTCATCAAACTTAGGATCTTGCTCAAACAAGGCAACAGTAACCCCTTTGTTGATATATACTTTGCCAGAGTCGGCGACTTCTTGACCAGCAATGATTCGTAGCATGGTCGATTTGCCAATACCATTACGAGCAATGAGCGCAATTTTCTCCCCTTCGTTTATGTGGAATGAAATGTTGTTGAACAGTGGATTGATACCATAGCTTTTGGTTAAGCCTTCTACCGATACATAATGCATAGCTGCAAATATAGCGGATGGGTTACTACTGATTTATAATAACACAAAATGAACCGTAAGAATTGTTGCCACTCTTACTTTTTACCACTAGGAACACAAAGAAACTAAGGACACTAAGGTTTAGAGTCAATTTTAGTCACTATGAACAAGAATACCCTGTAATCCTTGTATCCTTGTGCTCCTGGTTAAAACCCTTGTGTTCCTTTTGGTTGAGTAGTAACTATTACTTTAATAAGCTGTTTGTTTCATTAACAAATCGTTACTTTTCCTTCAATCGTTATTCGAATTGTTCCGGATACTACTTTTACACATTCTGCTTATACTTATTCTTAATTCTGTTTTATAATAACGATACCGCTAAATTTGTCGCTTTACTAAATGGCAATATAAATATGTTTTGGTACGAACAGGATGTACAAGGAGTTGAAAAGTGTAAAACATTAGTAGAAAATCCAAAAATTTTGTTCTATGGCAGTTCGTCTATAAGGTTGTGGGATAATTTATATAGAGATTTTGGAGAATACAAGCCATTAAACATGGGCTTTGGTGGTAGTACCTTAGCGGCTTGTATTGTTTACTTAGAAAGATTGATGGTTGGATTGAATCCTGACATTTTTATATTGTATGCAGGAGATAATGATTTGGGTGATGGCAGACATCCAGAAGAGGTTTTGATATTTTTTAAGCAAATCATTATAGATTTGCGGAAGCGCTTTGGTAATATCCCGATATTGTATATATCTATTAAACCAAGTATTGCCCGTTTTAATATTATTGATCAGATTCGTTTTACAAATAAAATTATATCCTCAGAAATAAAGAAAATGGATAACAATGTTTACTTTGTTGATATATTTGAAAAGATGTTAGACGCTAATAGATTTCCTAATAGGCTCTTATTTCAATCTGAAGGACTACACATTAACGATAAAGGCTATGCTATATGGACAGAAACTATCAAGAACTTTATGATAGAGCATAAAATTAATTTACGTTAAAACTATATCAGAAAATGTACACAGCTTTATCCTCCGTTGTAACACCACTTGGCTATAAAAGAGAATACTTTAAGTGGTTTAGTAGTCATCTGCAAAGAGATATGGAGTTGTTGGTTTTTGGATCGGCGGGTAAGCCTGTAATATTTTTCCCTACACGTACCGCCCGTTTCTTCGATTACGAAGACTGGAAAGTGGTTGATGCATTTAAAGATAAATTAATTGCCGGAGAGATTCAATTGTTCTGCATAGATAGTGCAGATCAGCAAAGCTTTTACAATAAAGAAATTCCACCTGCCGAAAGAATAAAGAAACACGGGCATTTTGAGCAATACATTTTGCAAGAACTAATGCCTTTTATTAGGCAGTTAAATAGTAATCCTCACTTTATATCTGCAGGTTGCAGCCTTGGAGCCTATCATGCTGTAAATATTGCTTTCCGTTACCCGCTTTTGTTTTCTAAAGTCGTTGCCATGAGTGGCAGGTATGATCTTACATTGAAACTATCTTATTTTAATGATTTATTTGATGGTCATATTGACGATCACATTTATAGCCACACACCTACCAAGTTTTTACCACACATTTTTAATCAGCATAGTTTAGAGTTACTAAGAAAGCTAGACATTACCATTGTAATTGGTGAAGATGATGCGTTTTTAGAAAATAATAATCTGCTTCATCAACAATTACTAGACAAACATATTGAACATAGATATTTTGTTTGGAAGGGAGAAGCTCATAAGGCACAATACTGGATTCAGATGGTGCAACTATATTTTTAAGAGGATAACTTTCTTGTTGTTACCCTTAACTTTCGACTATACACTCTCGACTTAAAATAATTAAATTATAATGTCAATAGCCTCCACGCCTCCTGCACCATACTATGCAGTCATTTTTACTTCAATCAAGAATGAAAAAGCTGACGGATACGAGTCGATGGCGCAAAGAATGATGGAACTTGCATCCAAGCAACCTGGGTTTCTGGGTGTGGAAAGTGCAAGAGAAGAGATTGGAATTACGGTTTCCTATTGGGAATCTATGTATTCTATTAAACTATGGAAAGAAAACGCCGAACATACAATAGCGCAAGAAAAAGGGAAACTACAATGGTATGAGCACTATACGGTAAGGATTTGTTTGGTGCAACGAGAATATAGCTTTTAGTAGAGGTTAGTTATCAGTTATGATAAAATATTAACTATCATTAACCTATATTCATCTACTTCTTACTTAAACTAACCACTAAGCACTACTTCTCTATCTTATAACACCATCTTTTTAGTTTCCCCTCAAAGTCGAAGGGGGTTGTTACTTTAGTAATATCTTTTATAGTGGTAGCATTTATAGCAGCATTATCCAATACAAACTTAGTAAAGTTGGTGCTAAAATATATGGTTCCTCCTTTTGAAGTAGCCGAAAGCACATCATTCAATAATGCTACGTGATCGCGCTGAATATCTAGAAAGTCCTTCATCCGTTTACTATTACTAAAAGTTGGGGGATCCATTATAACCAAATCAAAATTATTAGGCTGTAAGGTTTTCAGCCATTGTTTTACATCAGCATGGATAAAATGGTGAATAGAATCATCCTTCAGCTTATTCAATTCCATGTTTTGCTCGGCCCAATTAAGGTATGTTTTTGATAAATCTACTGTTGTTACAGATGCAGCTTTACCAGCAGCAGCATAGATAGAAAATGAACCCGTGTAGGCAAATAAATTTAGCACTCGCTTACCTTCACACTCATTTCGAACCATATTCCTAGTGATACGATGATCTAAAAACAAGCCTGTATCTAGATAGTCTGTCAGGTTTACTAAAAATTGTAATCCTTGTTCCATTACAGGAAAGTATTCTGCTTTTTCATCTGTCTTCTCGTATTGGTCAAGTCTATTTGCCTTTCTCTTTCGTTGTTTAATATATACTTTTGCATCATCAACAGGCAGTAATCCACAGATAACTTTAATGCATTCTTCCAACCAATGTTCATGTTCTTCATCCGTCATACCATGACGGCGGAGGTATTCTGCCAAATAGACTTTATCGTCATATAATTCAATACAAAATGGAAATTCTGGAAGATCATGATCATACACACGGTAACATGTGATGCCCTGACGTGCAGCCTGTTTGCTTTTGTGTTTATACACTTTTTGTAAACGATTGTAAAACATGACCATCTTTTCGTTCATAAAGCAAAAATAGGGAGAAGCGGTTTCAGTAATAATTTAAAAGTAAACCCAAAAGGGTTCTTTGTTTTAAATGTAGGCTGTAAGCTTAAATCTCTTTGCACTAGACTTCTCTGTTGAAAACTTTTGTTCAAATAATAGAAACTACCTTACATCTTTGCAGCGTAATTGGTTCTAAGTATAATAGTGTACGAAGATTAAAAGGGAATCCGGTGTAAATCCGGGACTATCCCCGTAGCTGTAAGGCGACCTGTTAGATACTTTTCTACAGGTAATTTGCAACAACCACTGTTCCGCACAACGGGATGGGAAGGACGCAATGAACGCTAAGTCAGAAGACCTGCCTTTTACACAATCATTCACGGCTTTCGGGCGAAAAGCATGGAATGTAAAAGACTGACTGCAGCAGTCGTTTATGTTTCTCTGTTGTGTTTAATGTGTGAACGTGAATCGGAAAACGTAAGTCGCTAGTCGAAATACGGTTAACGGAAAACGGTCAACTACAATTAAGACAACTCCCTGAAAGCTCATTGTTGCACTTTTTAAAACAAAAGACAATGAGCAAAAAATTAACGCTCCTTTCCACCGCCTTGCTTATAGCAACGGCCATGTTTGCACAGCAAGACACATCTAAATCTAAAAGCCTCGAAGAGGTAGTAGTAACAGCCAACAAAGTAGTACAAAAACAAAGTAGTACAGGCAAAGTAGTAACCGTAATTACGGAAGACCAAATAAGGCAAAGTACAGGCCGTACACTAACTGAGTTGTTGAACACACAGAGTGGTCTGTTTGTAAATGGTGCCAATGCCCCCCTAGGCACCAATCAGGAATTATACTTTAGAGGTGCAACAACCGGTAAAACGCTTGTTGTAATAGATGGAATTCCCGTTTATGATGCATCGCAAATAAACAATTCTTTCGATTTAACGAGTATCCCACTTCAACAAATAGAACGCATTGAAATTCTTAAGGGTGGACAAAGTACAATTTGGGGAAGTGATGCAGTGGCAGGTGTTATTCAGATATTCTTAAAGAAAGAAGCCAAAAGATTAATCAGTCCTGCCTTTAGCTATAGTTATGGCACTTTCAATACCTCACGCTTAGTTACCGGTGTAAGTGGTTCAATTGCCGACGTATGTTATAGTTTTAATTGGAACAGAATAAAAAGTAAAGGTTTCTCTAGTGCCAACGATTCGTCAGGTAATAAAGGGTTTGATAATGATGCATTTGAACAAAATAATATTCAAACTTCATTGAGCTACAAATTGTCAAACAAATTAACAGCAAAAACTTTTGGCAACTTTAGTACCTATACAAATGGGCTTGATGGCGGTGCTTTTACTGATGACAAAGACTATAATGCTAAGAACAAGAATAATATGGGTGGGTTAACACTCTTGTATAAAGGGAAAACCTATAACTTAACATTGCAAGGCAGTTATCAGCAAGCTAAGAGAACTTTTGTAAACGATAGCACAGACATTTCTAGTATCTATACAAACTTTGAAAAAGGGAACTACGAAGGCAAGACTTATACTATTGAAGGGTATGGAAACAAACAATTGTGCAAATATGTAAACCTTGTTGGTGGTGTTCAATATATTAATCAACACACTGATCAATATTATTTTAGCATTGGCACTTATCCTTACAGTTATAAATTGGGTAACGACAGTGCAAAGACAACTCAGATTTCTGCATATTCGTCTTTATTAATAGGAGACATAAAGGGCCTTAATTTAGAACTAGGTGGGCGTATAAATAACCATTCCATTTATGGCAACAATGCAACGTTTACCTTCAATCCATCATATAAAGTAGATGAAAGTACTACTGTATTTTTTAATGTTTCATCTGCCTACAAAGCTCCTTCACTTTATCAATTATACAGCGAATATGGAAATAAGGGTTTAAAACCTGAAACTAGTAACACATACGAAATGGGATTACAAACTAGCACGACCAATAAGCAACTATATTTAAGAATAGTCGGTTTTATGAGAGATATAACCAATTTAATTACCTTCTATACTGATGATTCTTTTAATAGTTACTATATTAACCAAGATAAACAAAACGACTATGGTTTTGAAGTGGAAAGCAGTATAAAACTGGGGAAGATTGGCAAATGGAATAACAATTTCAGCTTTGTAGATGGCCAAGGAACAGTAAACAATGTGAAGGTGAATAACCTTTATCGTAGACCAAACATTATAGCAAATAGTTCATTGACTATAACACCTTATGGTGGTATAACACTACAGCCATCATTAAAATATGTGGGTACACGTTTAAATGGTCAATTTGATGCAGGGCCTACTCTACAGCCTTCTTTTTATACAATAGATTGTTATTTGGGCTATCAATTATTAAAGAAGACAAATTTGTTTATTGATTTTCACAATATAACCAATCAACAATACTTTGAAATAGTAGGCTACAACAGTAAACGTATTAATATAATGGCTGGCATTAATATTGAATTATAACCACTATCATTATCTCTTTATTCTCCATACAGGCTTTGCTTGTATGGATTTTTTATTTAACGGAACTTGTGGCATTGAAAAGTCTATTGCAATTCTTTTCCTTTACTGTAACATTTTCTGCATCTTGGCTCGTAGGTATCTTTTTCTCCTAATAATACTTGTCCATCTTGGGTTGTTTTTCGGTAAGATATACTAGCGATATTTCCACACTGTACACAAATTGCATGTAGTTTGGTTATGTAGTCAGCGACAGCCAAAAGATTTGGCATTGCACCAAATGGATTGCCTTTGTAGTCCATATCAAGCCCCGCAACAATTACTCTAACACCTCTGGTTGCAAGAGTTTGACAAACATCAACAATTTCTCCCCCAAAAAACTGTGCTTCATCTATACCAACCACATCAACATCGGTAGCCAATAATAGTATTGTTTGGGGATTATCTATTGGGGTAGATAGAATTGCATTAGCATCATGGCTTACTACTTGTATTTCATCATAACGAGTATCAATAGCAGGTTTAAATATTTCTACCTTAAGGTTTGCAATCTTAACTCTCTTTAACCTACGGATAAGTTCTTCAGTTTTGCCGCTAAACATGCTGCCACATATCACTTCAATCCACCCAGTTTTCTCTCCACTTAAATTCGGCTCAATAAACATTTTATAAAATATCTTTTCTTAATATCCGTTATATAATTAATACTCTATTTTTGGACGGTAAAAGTACCCATATATGTTAGAACGCACATCTCTTATTATTAAAAAATTGCAACAACTAGTTGATGACAACGCAAATGCGGATATGTTGTTAACAATTTCTCAGATGCTTGTAGCCGAATTACAACAGATTCAGAATCTAACTGCCAAAAACTCAGTATCTGTTACCATGCCAAGGAAAACAATTATTGTAAATGAAGTAACTAAACAAGAAGAAGTACTCATTGAGCCAGAAGATTCATCTTTTGAAACTACGCAGGTTGAGCTTAATCTTCAATCAACAATTCCTTCAATAGAATCTACCGATGAAATAATTGAGGCTACGGGTGTTATAAATATTGAACCAAGTGAAGAGTTAACAGAACCTTCAGAGCCAGTAACTTGGTTTATGCAAGAGCAAGATGCGCCTGAAACTGAAGCAAAAAGAGAAGATTACAGACTCGAATTGCCAAAAGAAATTTATGCTGAACCAGTAGAAGAAACAATCGTTTCTCCACTTTCTTTTGAACAACCCCTAGCGTCTACACCTAATGAACATCTTTTTGAAACAACTACTCAAATACCTACTTTACCCGATGTTGATTTATCAGCGGCAGACATTATTCCTTCACCTGACCCCGTAGAAGAGATAGTTGAAGAAGTAGAGGTGAATAGTAGATTTAAAGAACATAAAGTAGAAGTAGCCCATCTTTTAGAAAACACCCACATAAAAGATTTGCGAAAAGCAATTAGTATTAATGATAAATATTTGTTTATCAATGATCTTTTTGGTGGAGATGAATCATTATATGACCGAAGTATTAAGCAAATTCAAAGCTATAGTATATTGCCAGAAGCCACTTTTTGGATTCAACGAGAATTAAAAATAAAGCTAAATTGGTCTGCAGATAATGAAGTTGTTCAATTGTTTGATCAATTGGTAAGAAGACGTTTTTCATAAATATACTTAATGATGATCCCTGTTGCACCGCCGTTTACAGCCACATAATCGCCAGCGGCGGTGCTTACATTTTCATAAAGAGTAGCATCTGTAAATAGCTTATTTACAATACGTTCTAATTCTATAGTACTCTCTACACTATAAGCCCCTCCAGAATTTACTAAACCTTCTGCTTCTATAAATTTACTGTATTCTGGCCCAATTATAACTGGCTTTCCAAATACAGCTGCTTCCAAAACATTATGTACACCGTCTTCGCCAAAACCTCCTCCTACATAACAAATTGTTGCATACTTATATAATCTGCTCAGCATCCCCATATTATCCATAATAAGAATATTGGCATCAGCTTTCTTTCCCATTGACTGTTTCCCCTTTTTCTTGATTTTAGTAGTAGTTGGGATTATTGCTTTATTGTCTAAAGTTATCCATTCACTATACCTAATAGCGTTTGGATACAAAGCCAAGCACTCCCCTACCCTACTCTCTTGTGTATCGTGTGGGGCTATTATAAACATTACATGAGGATGCGTTTTGGCATAATGATACAATACTTCATCATCTTCTCGCCAAGTACTACCTGCCGTAATTACTTCCTTATGGTTACCTATAAATGTTTCTATTTCCGGAATTGGTTCAAACTTTCTTGCAATACTAAGCACTCTATCAAAACGGGTATCCCCACTTATAGCAACATTTTCATCAATTCCAATGCTTTTTAATAACTCAACCGAAGTCTCATTCTGAACAAATAGCATGGTAAAATATTGTAGCATCTGCCTATTGAATTTGCCATACCATTTAAAGAAAGGTTGGCTCTCTCTAAAGATGCCTGATATTAGCAGTATCGGAATATTACGTTCTTTAGCTTCTTTTAGGAAATAGAACCAAAACTCATATTTCACAAATAATACTAAACTTGGTTTTACTATCTCATAAAGATTAGACGCATTTTTAGCACTATCCATTGGTAGATAAAATACCCAATCTGCCAATTCATAATCCTTTTTTACTTCATATCCAGAAGGTGAAAAGAAGGTGATTAATATTTTTATACCTGCATTCTCCTTCTTCAACATTTCAATAACAGGACGTCCTTGTTCAAATTCTCCTAATGATGAGCAGTGCATCCATACCACTTTTCCATTATTATTTGTAAATGCTTCTTGCAAACGTTGCATTATATCTTTTCGTCCAGAAACCCAAAGCTTAGCCTTACTATTCTTACCACTAATTAGTTTTGCCACAAAGGGATAAAGGGTGATAAATATTTGATATAAAAACTTCAAGGTAGTTATGAGTTATTTATGATGAGTTACTAATTATTAGTCGAATGTCGTGAGTAGAAAGTTGTTTGCTAAATGCAAATAACAGTAAATCCATCAACGATTTACTTATCACTTTTGACTTTCAACTATTTGACCGAAAGAACTTATTTATTAAGTACAATTCTAAAGGTTGTTCCTTTACCTATGTCACTATAAAGTACAAAAATCTGCCCTTTGTGGTATTGCTCAATAATTCTTTTCGTTAATGTAAGACCTAGCCCCCAACCACGTTTCTTTGTTGAGAAACCAGGATTAAAAACCTTGCCAATATTTGCTTTCGAAATACCTTTTCCAGAATCTGCTACATCAATAATAATCTGAGCTGCGTTGTCCTTAATGGTAATAAGAATATTACCTTTTCCTTCCATTGCATCGAGGGCATTCTTTAAAAGATTCTCTATTACCCAATCGAACAATGGTGGAGAAATCAAAGACAAAATAAAGGTTTCATTATTGGTATTTAGTTCAAAAGTCACGTTTCCTCCTGCCCTTTTTTGAATGTAATCCATCATATTTTCTACCAATTCTACAATATTCTTTTCTTCCAATACAGGCATGCTTCCTATTTTGCCAAACCTATCCGTTATCAATAAAAGCCTTTTCACGTCCTTCTCCACTTCTGGTGCAATCATCTCATTGCCCTCAATTTCTTTCATCATCTCAACCCATCCTTGCAAACTACTAACGGGCGTACCCAATTGATGCGCTGTTTCCTTAGCCATGCCAGCCCATACTTGGTTTTGGTGACTATTGTAATTAGCTCTTTGTGCCAACATAACAATTACTATGAAAAAGAAGACAATAATGAGTTGTACTATCGGGTAGTATTTTACCTCTTTTAGCAATGTACTTGGTCCATAGTAATATTTATTGGCTATGTATGGGTTCTTACTAATTACCAATACAATCGGCTGTGCATACTCTTTAAAAGACTCGAGTGTTTCGGGTAGAAAGTTTTTGTTTCTCTTTACGTTGAATGTATCAATGTTTAAATAGTTATTAGATATATTATCTTTTTCGTCAGTTTCTATTATAGGAATATCAATATTCCCACTTGTAATTTTCGTAGCAAGATTCAGGTTAGTACTATCTGAAGAATTTAGAATTGTTTTCTGCGCTTCCACCCAAACTGCTACATTATTACGTTCCTGTGTAGCAATCTTTTTAGCCAATGATTCAGAATAAAATACTGTTCCAAGTACAATCAAAACGGCAATAAATCCTAACAAGCTTCGCCAATTCAACCATTGTTGTATCATGGCGGTAAAGTAACAAAATGAACGGTTACAAACCGGAGTCAGTTATAAATTATTTTCAAATTTAAGAAGACTTATTTAGTGCCTCTTAAGCTTTAAATTATTAATAAAGATAAAACCCTACAGTTAGTTTAAGAAGAAGAGCTTTTGGATATTAAATTTTAACTGTTACAGAGGCATAGGCAGATTCTGTTTCTGCAATCTTCACATTTACAGCTATTATTTTATTCCTCGATAAGAGTTCAATATGATCTTTAATGATAATTCCTGAAAAGTAGTAGCACAAGTTTTCGGCAGTAGAATCGAAGGGTAATAGATGATATTTCCACCTCTTTGATTCAAATACTTCTAATAGTTCCGTATCATTAGCCGAGATAAGAGTAGTATGGTCAATAAGCTGAATGTATGGTTTTACAATATCCTTCAATTCTGAGAAGTCCATTACGATACCATTTTGATTGGTGTCACCTTCCAGTTCAACAATCATTTTATACGAATGCCCATGTAAATTTTTACATTTACCCTCATGCCAAGGTATCCTATGTGCGGCTTCCCAGTGAAAACTTTTTGCTATTATCATTGCGGGCATATTTAATTTAATCTTTTACTAATGCCAAACCCAATCTAAGACTCAAATGCAAAACCATTTAAGTAGAGTGAATAATTTAATATTATTCAGAACAAAAATGAGTTATGGGCATCTACTCGATACCCCATAACTCATAATTTATAATTTAAAACTAACTCTACGCTTCCATATAGCTTTCCATTGGCTCGCAGGTGCAAACCAAGTTTCTATCACCATAGGTATTATTAATTCTAGACACACTTGGCCAGAATTTATTTTTAGAAACATACTCTAACGGAAAAGCAGCCACTTTACGGGAATAAGGGTAATTCCACTCATCGGCACATACAGTATGCTGCGTATGCGGCGCATTCTTTAAAGGATTACTTGCTTTATCGTATACGCCGTTTTCGACTTCCTTTATCTCACAATATATGGCAATCATGGCATCGCAGAACCTATCCAGCTCTGCCTTATCTTCACTCTCTGTAGGTTCTATCATTATGGTTCCAGCAACCGGAAAACTCATGGTAGGCGCATGAAAACCATAGTCTATCAATCTTTTAGCCACATCTTCTGCCTCAATTCCAGTCGTTGTTTTAAAAGGTCGTAGATCTACTATAAATTCATGCCCCACATAGCCATTATGGCCAGTGTATAATATAGAATAATATTTTTGCAACCTAGCCTTCATATAATTGGCATTTAGAATGGCATGTTCTGTAGCTAATTGTACACCTCTACTTCCCAATAATTTAATGTAAGCATAACTTATAAGCAAGATAGAAGCCGAACCATAAGGAGCTGAGGCTACAGCGTGTTTATTCGAAAAGTCGTGAGTGATAAGTCGTGAGTCGTGAGTTTCTGTCGTTTCAGCTACTAACGTTTCACGATTCTCGTTTTCCGATGTAAGCACAAAATGCCCCGGCAAATATGGTTTCAACTTAGCCTTTACACAGATTGGTCCCACTCCAGGTCCACCACCACCATGTGGAATGGAGAAGGTTTTGTGTAGGTTGAGGTGACAAACATCAGCACCAATCTGATTTGGTGATGTAAGCCCTACCTGTGCATTCATGTTGGCTCCATCCATATATACCAAACCACCCAATAGATGAATAGTGGCACAAACTTCCTTGATAGCTTCTTCAAAAACACCATGAGTAGACGGATAGGTAACCATCAATCCTGCAAGATTGTCTTTGTACAACTCTGCTTTTTCCTTTAAGTCTTGAACATCTATCAATCCATCTTCTGTTCCTTTTACTACCACTACTTTCATTCCGGCCATCACCGCACTCGCTGGATTAGTACCATGTGCAGAAATAGGAATCAACACTACATTTCTGTGTACATGACCTTGAGCTTTATGGTAAGCCATAATGGTTAGTAGACCAGCATATTCTCCCTGAGCACCACTATTTGGTTGCAAACTACAGGCCTCGAAACCTGTAATGGTGCATAGGTATTCTGATAATTCATGCACAAGCTGTTGGTATCCTTTTGTTTGATAGGCTGGCGCAAAAGGATGTATTCGTGCAAACTCTGGCCAGCTAACAGGTATCATCTCTGTAGCCGCGTTCAACTTCATGGTACAGCTACCCAATGAAATCATACTTGTATTAAGTGATAAATCTTTATTTTCTAACTGTTTAATGTAGCGCATCATAAGGCTTTCGCTATGATGGGTGTTAAACACAGGATGTGTTAAATAACTAGATACACGTTTTGCATAGTCGGGGATAATGGTTATATCATCTTCACAATCAAAGTCAATTGTTGCCTCGTTCAGTCCGTTTAGCTCGGCAAATACGTAGGCTATATCCAATACATCCGTTTGAGATGTAGTCTCATCTAAAGAAATCAATACATGCTGATCATCCAAATAGAAGAAGTTGATATTATTATTTTCTGCAAACGGACGAAGCGCTTTGGAATCTACTTTCACTTTTAAAGTATCAAAACAATAGGTATTCTCATTAGCATAACCTAATTCGTCTAACGATGTTTCAAGTACTTGCACTAGTGTAGCAATACGCAATGCAATATTCTTAAGCCCTTCTGCCCCATGATATACCGCATACATTGCCGCCATATTTGCCAAAAGTGCTTGTGCGGTACATATATTAGAAGTGGCTTTCTCTCTTTTTATGTGTTGTTCCCTAGTTTGCAAAGCCATCCTCAATGCCCTGTTTCCTTGTGCATCAATACTTACCCCAATCAATCTTCCTGGCATTCCCCTTTTAAAATCATCGGTAGTAGCAAAGAAAGCAGCATGGGGTCCGCCGTATCCCAATGGAACGCCAAAACGTTGTGCAGAGCCTATTGCTACATCAGCCCCAAGTTCTCCAGGGCTTTTTAGTAAGGTAAGTGCCAATAAATCAGTTGCCAATACCACATATCCATTAAGTGCATGAACAGACTCAATAAAACCTGAATAGTCCTCAATACTACCTTCACTATTTGGGTATTGAATAATAGCACCGAAGTAAGTTTCATCTAAGATTGCCGTCTGATAGTTTCCAAAAACAAGTTCTATTGCTATTGGTGCAGCCCTAGTTATTAGTACATCTTTAGTCTGCTGAAAGATGGCTTTATCTACAAAAAATTTAGGTTTATCTGCGGTGACACCCTTATTTACGTGATGAAATAGCATGTTCATGGCTTCGGCAGCGGCAGTGGCTTCGTCTAACAAAGAAGCATTTGCAATTGGTAGACCAGTTAAATCGGAAACCATTGTCTGGAAGTTCAATAAACTTTCCAATCTACCTTGGCTTATCTCTGCTTGGTAAGGAGTGTACTGCGTGTACCAACCTGGATTCTCGAATATGTTCCTCAATATTACACTTGGGGTAATGGTATCATAATACCCTTGACCTATATAGCTTTTACACACTATATTCTTTTCGGCTATCAGCTTCAATTCTTGCAAATAAGTAAACTCGCTTACTGCTGCGGGCAAGTTTAAAGGGGCATGGAGACGAATAGAGGAAGGAATGGTTTTATCAATGAGTTCATCTAATGTTTCAACACCTATTGTGTCTAGCATTTCTTGAGTATCGTGCTGAAAAGTACCAATATGCCTCTGTGTAAATTCTGTGCTCTGATGATCAAATAAACTCATTGTAGTAGTGTAAAACTTTCGTGGTGAATAATTGCTGCCTAGAATAGCTATGTTAATTACGATTATTGTATTCAATAGTTCATAATCCTAAAGAATAAACAACTAAAACTTGAAGCCGCAAATGTAATGGGCTTAGCAATGCGATAAACTGACAATAAACAAGTTGGGGAAACCTTGTGGAAGAAATTTGAAGATAATGGAGTGGCAATTCAGTTCTTTTTCATTACGTAAATACTTACATGCAGAACAGGGTGTAAGATTATAATTTTAGATGTACCCCCATGTTGATTTGCCAAATTTACCAAAGCAGTTCAATCTTGATTCAAAATTTAAAATTCAACATTCAAAACAATAACCTATCCTCCAATAGTTGCCGATGCTGCCGGTCCCCACTCTCCCACTTGAGCCGTTGTGTTTTCCCATCTAGCCCAATAATGCACCATTTTGCCAGCATTTTCTCCACTAAATTCCACTTTATAAGGCCATTTTGTACAGTTGCCTACAAAGGTCAGATCCTCCACTCTTTTCGGTTCATCACCAATACACATCCAAAGTTGGCAGCTTTTTATACCATCAGGTTTTGCCGATGCAGCTTCTGCTTTACTATCCATAAAAGAGATAAAATGTACCAACCTACCGCCCGAATCGATGGTGGGTATTGGCCATGTTTTTGGTTTCGGGTTCTTGGTTTGGCTGTCCCCACGTTGCGTCATGCCAAGGGTATCATAATCTGTTTGAGTCATTTTACTTTTAGGAAAATCAGCGTAAATCCGTCGCATTATCACCAACATATTCTTAAGCGAAGTATTCTTTTTCTTCACTAGCGTAATGGTGGAAGTAGCTTCTTCCGAGGCAGCAGGGTACACCAACTTCCAAATATCGTGTTCATCCAAAAGGGCAATCAAGTCCTCATCCGAAACCCCCAATCGTGTTTGATTGTCTTGTAAATACTGCACGCCAACCTCAAAGTAGGTATGTAACTTGTCTTCTTCACTAGGGAATGGCAATCTTTTGGGCATAAAATCAAGTTGAATAAATGAAGCAAAACGGTTTTAAAAAGATAATAGTAACGATACAGTTCCTATTAATAATTGCACAATCTACACCTAATTAAAGTAGTAACTCCCTTTATTAGAGTTTATATCAATTAGAAATATTATACTCACATGCGAAATAATTTGGCTAATGAATCGTTTAAATTAGCATGGAATTAGGTAAGTACGAAAATTGGTCAAGAAACCCAATTCGTTTTGTTGCAATGACAGGTTATGTTCTT